>CANFJD010000019.1 GCA_947447315.1 Fimbriimonadaceae bacterium | reverse complement strand
TGCCCGAAGTCCAGTCTCGAACGGCAGGTGAGTGGGTCATATCTCTCTACGCCGACGGCAAGCCCGTCTTTCAAGATACAAAACCGATCTCGGTTCTGCCCGAAGTGAGGCCGATTACAGGAATCACCGGGGTCACCGTCTACGATCCCCAAAAAACGCGATTGTCCGAAACCCTGTCCTCGATGGGAGTCAAAAGCGTGGTTACCACATCCCTCTATTCAATTTCGGCGAAAACGAAAATCTTAGTAGTTGGAGAAAATAGCATATCGCCGGACCAGAGCGGAAATCCACTGCTCTCTGCCATCGCACTTTCGGGTGTAAAAGTGGTGGTGCTCTCGCAACAGAACGCTTTGCGATACCAAGCGCTTCCCGCCGATCTGGCGCCGGAGACAAACCAAGGCCAAATTGCATTCTGGGAAGATTCCCGACATCCCATCGCGGCGGGACTAGCGGATAGCGACCTATTCGGTGCGTTCAACAAGGGATTCATCTACAAGAATGCGTACCGGAAAGGAATTCGCGGGTTCAAGTCACTCATTCAGGCGGGCTCTCGGCTCACTCTCAGTCCGCTCGCGGAAGTGAACGTGGGTAGCGGTGACATGTTGCTTTGCCAGATTCCTTTGGTAGCCCAAGCGAGTACGTCCGCGGTTGCCCGGCAACTATTGACCAATCTGGTGACCTATGCCAGCAACTACAAACTTTCCTACCGTCCCGTCACCGCCGTTACGACGCCGGGAACTCCGCTTGCGAACGCGGTTAGCTCGATTGGTCTGCAGTACACGGCGGGTAAGGATTTGCTGGCGAGCTTAACATCCGGCATCGTTTTGGTGGATGCCAGCCCCGCTAATCTATCTCTCCTGGCGGCAAACAAACCGCGTCTTGACGCATTCTTTAACGCCGGCGGAACGTTGGTGTTCAACAACCTCACACCGGAAGGGTTGGCAAGTTACAACCGCATCGTCGGTGTCAATCACCAGATTCGACCATTTCGACGTGAAAAAACGGCGTTAGCCCTTCCCCGTCATCCGCTCGCGAACGGCATCAGTCTTGGTGATATCACAATGCTGAGCGGAGAACGCATGTTTAGCTTTAACGACGACATGTACGTGGCGAACGACATGTTCTCTTACGTGGTGGACACGCAAGATGTGGCTCCCTTCGCCCAGATGCCGAGCGACTACCATTACAACATCACCAACGGATTTGTGAGTGCCGACGGGTGGCCATACATTTTCAGCATGGAACTTGGCAAAGGACAAGCTCCCGAGTTCGATATGAAGTGGCCACAACCCCAAACGCTCACCGGAATGGAGTGGATCGGCAATGCCTTTTACCATCTCACCACCCGATTTGAACTCAGTGATGATAATGGCAAGCACTACTCATTCGACGTAAAACCGGGGAACGAAGCCCAAGCCATCGCCTTCCCTACCACTATCACCACCCGAAGTCTCCACTTTCGGGCGCTGGATTGGACGAAGGATCCAACCGTTGGCAACGTGATTGGCATCGATAATCTCCGGCTATTCGCATCTCGAGACGCGAATTGGAATCGAGTGCAGCCAATCGCCAATATTGGCGGCTTGGTGAACTATCGCATCGGGAACGGCGGCGTAGTTCTCGCGAATCTCGCGTTTAAGGATAACGAGACCGTCCCCGCCAACGCTACGAAAAAGAAATCGATACTGGCCGCGATTCTGCGGAACCTAAAGGCGCCGTTTGCCCAATCAAAAACCGTGATCGCCGGGGCCGCCACCAATGAGTATCTGCCCATCGATATCAGCAAACAAGCAAACCAGTTCCGTAACGAGAAGGGATGGTTTGGCGACCCCGCAAGATCCTTCAAGGACTTCCCAGCGGGGCGGCAAGTACTGGGCAGCGTGCCGTTTGTGGTCTACGAATTCCCTACTTCTCCCGTCCCCAACTCGATCATGCTGCGGGGCGATGGGATACCCGGCAATCTGGCGGATTCGGTGACGGGTATCCCCGTGGGTCAAAAGGTCAGCGCCCTGTTCTTCCTACAGGCGGCCCGGATCGACCGGCGACGGTCACCCGACGAGATCCGCGACGGCAAGGCATTTGAGATGGCGAAGTACGTGATTCACTACGCCGACGGCCAAACGATTGAAGTCCCCATTCGTGCCGAACTGGATGTGGAAGACTACCGGCAGAAGTCTCCCACCGGATTGCCCGGGGCACTTCTCGCCTGGACCAAATCCGCCGGGGACACGCCGCTGTCCGCGTATTCCATGCCGTGGACCAACCCGCGTCCGGGTGTCGTCATCACGAGTTTCGACCTGATTTACGGTAAAGACCGGGTCGGAATTCCGGCACTGCTAGCGGTTACTGCCGTAAGATGAAACCATGGTAGCCATCTCGCTCCTGCTGGCTCTGCGCGAACCGTCCCTCCCGATTCGCGTTCAGGGGCCGGTGTTTGCCTGCCGGGAGTTCATCATCGGCCCTCAACTCACCCCGCCCGGTGGAATCTGGCTCCAGCTCGCCTTCCACCGCGCCGTGGATGTTAGCTACGATGGCAACGGGATCGGAGGAAATACCGGCGTTTACCAAAGTTACGGTTACGCCAGCATCGACGTGACGGATTCCAAGACATCTGCCGAACCAACCCGAGTGATCAAGTGGAAATCGGTGTACCGTCCGCCCAATAAAGGCATCGATATCCAGACGATTCGACTGTTTGTAGTGGATAAGGACGGAATTTTGCTTCGCTACTCCGAGGAGACTAATGAGCCAAGTGGAACCAGGCGAGCAACGGTGACTTTTCGGGACGGCTCCGCATTCGTGCAGTCAACGACCCCGCAGGAACGGAAGTCGATTGAAGTTCCTTACCAAGGGCGAGAGGAGACCGCCCGGGCGCTCTTTCAGCCTGTGTATGTAGACGGCAAGGTGACTCAGTACGAGAAGAAGATCGCCTTTTTAGACCCATTCAGCGGCAAATGGCAAGATTGGTCGGTCATCCATCGTAGTAAGTGGAACGGAACCGTGGACCAGAAAGTGGTGGGAGGCGAGGCGTTCAATTTTGAAACTCCCGCCGGATATTTCTCAACCTACCTCATGCGCGACGGTCAGATATTTGATGTTCGTTTTAATGAAAATCTTCGGTACCTTCCCGACGACATCTCCGTCAAACGGACGCGGGGCTAAATGAGGGTTGCGATCCGTTCGGCGATTGGTCTGCTCGGAGGACTGGCAACCGGTGCCGTATATTCTCACTTTGCCCGGTGCCAAGGCGGTTACTGCACCGCCAATGACACCCCGGCCATTCCCATACTCGTATGCGGAGCCATCGGATTGCTAGTGGCCGCGAGTTCGAAATAACAGCCAAGTGTAACGTATATCTGTTTTTTCGAATTTTTTTGTTAAATTTCGCACGCTTTAGGGACCATCTTCCAATATTTTAATTTACAATTGCTGGGATGAGAATCCTGCTTATTGCATGCGTAACCACCGGATTAAGCTTATCGGCTTTCTCTAAATCCCAGACGTATACGGTGTATCCTGGTGATCCTTCCGCGTCAACGGTAAGTGTTGAGACTTTACTGGCTTCCGCAGACAACCCGTCTTCTTCCACGGTCAGTGCAACTCTTACCGGGTACGCAGTAGTAATACGGAGGGTCACAGGCTCAACCGATGCTTCCGCTCCTTGGCCGACACCCTTCGCTTCACTCTACGATTCCTCATACACAACTGGCGGTAGCTTTCCAGTAACGCTTCCTCCCCGCAAAGGAGCAAGACTCATCTATTCGGCAACCAGGGTCACTACTCGAATGAGATATACCGTGGACAGAAACGGAGTCCAGTCGTCAATCGAAAGAACGAAGATTTGGGAAGATTCGGTCAGCACTTTCGTTCGTTTTGTCGACCTAGTTTCTGACCCAGGCTCGGGAGGAGGCTAGAGATGCTGAGCACTATATTTCTCGGTGCATTTCTCCCTGTAGCAAAAATTGAGAATGTATTGGTTTTGGGGTTGATCGGGAAGCCGTCAGCTCGTATAGAACAAATACTAACTGCCGACGATGCTACTGCAGAGGCGATTCGAAAAGATCTGGGACTAGATGTAATCGAAACAAAAAATTATCGCTTCTACACAAAGGATGTCACTTACTCGGGGTTTTCTGGGCGCTTGGGCCTTCTTAGAGCCCTTGCCAGCGTGCTATCGTCTCGAGGCAAAACCTTCCGCATGGCCGACCTTCCAAGGGAGGCGTCTGATCAATTAAGGATAGAACTAGGGTTACCATACCAACCTGCCGGAAGTTCCATGGCTGTCTTCGCCCCGGTAACTTATTTACAGTTGAGAGGTGCCGATGGACGCACCGTGGTCCTGAATTCGCCCATTGAAAGAGATCCGGAAGCAAACGAAAGTGCTTTAGAATCGGTGCGAAACGCTCCGGCTCCAGCACCTGCTCCCCTGGCGGTTCCTGCAGCAGTGCCGTCCCGGAGTGCATCCTGGCAGTTTGTTTTCCGAGATACTGCTGTTCCCCGTATACAAACCAAGGCGATTAGAGAATTTGGCGAAAAGATTGACGAACTAGCCGAAGCCGCGGAAACCGAGTTTCGATCGACGTGTAAATCCGTCGCATCAAAGTTGACCGACATTAACGATGGCCTCACCCCGGGGCAATTCGCAACCATGTCGCCAGCCACGAAGGATGCTCTCACCCGTATGGTCGGCAACTCGGCGAAGGCTCTCGGATTTTCCGATGATGCCTCCGCGTTGAAGTTCTTGCGCGAGTCGTTCGTAACTTCGGTGAAACACGGCTTCGAGATTTCAATCCCGGTAGACCCCGACAAAAATCTCTGGCATTCCGTGCAGTTCTAGTCTCGCCGCAGCCCCGGGCTACCATCCCGGGGCTGCAGTCACGGTTCTGCTGTTCCGGGAGTCAGTTCGGACTCTCGGTCCGAAAGACGCCCAATTCCGAGATGGTGATCGGCGCGCTGGCGGTGAATTGCACCGTGAGTCGCGCGGTCGTGATCGGCTTGGCGAACTTCACCAACCGGCACGAACCCACGCTGGTGCCGCTGGCCACCTCGTCCCCGTCAGCAGATATTTTGAACGTATCGATGCGTTGCCCCAGGACGATCGCCTCCCGAATGCGGATAGTATCCAGTGTCACCGGATGCCCAAAGTCCAGGGTGAGCGTCGCCGTCGTGACTCCATCGGGCGTAGCGAAATACGTGTCCGCCTTGCCGTCTGTTGATCGCGACGCGGCGAAGGTGGCTCCGCGAGTATCGCTTGCCGAAACTTTCGCTCCTCGCGCCAAATCTTGCGCGAAGGCACTCTTCAGCCAATTCCCAAAGCCCCGCAGCGAGGCGACATCCTGATCGTGAACCCGACCGCGTCGATCGGGCGGAACGTTGAGCAGGAAGCTGCCGCCGCGACCAACGGACTTGTAATAAAGGTCCTTGAGGTTTTCGACCGATCGGACTTTATCATCCTCGGCCGCGTGCCAAAACCAGCCCGGACGGATGGAAACATCGCATTCGGCGGGCAGCCAATGGGTGCCGTTACGATGCCCGGTTTCCCCTTCGGCATAGCGCGTAAAACCGGGAGCGGCCAGGGTGCCGTCTTCACCGACCGGGTCATAGGTGGCCCAGCTGGTTTCGGCGGCGAAGCCCGATTCGTTGCCTACCCAGCGGATGTCCGGTCCCACGTCGCTAAAAATCACCGCATTGGGCTGTAGCTTACGTACCAAGTTCCAGGTCTCGGGCCATCCGTAGTAGCTGCGGCGATCAATTTGCCGCGATTCCCGTGCGCCGCCGTAGAAGCCGTCCCCGCCGTTCGCCCCGTCGTGCCACACCTCAAAGATGGGGCCGTAATGGGTTAGCAGTTCGGTGAGTTGCTTCCGATAGATATCGACATATTCCGGCTTGCCGTAATGCGCATTGTTGCGGTCCCAAGGCGAAAGGTAGACGCCAAATTTCATTCCGTGCCGGCGGCAGGCATCGGAAATTTCCCGTACCAGGTCGCCCTTTCCGTTGCGCCACGGGCTGCGAGAAATGTTGTGGTCGGTCGTCTGGGTGGGCCACAGGCACAGGCCGTCGTGGTGCTTGCAGACCAGGATGATGCCTTTCAGTCCCCCCGCCCGGATGGATTCCACGATCTGATTCGCATCAAAGTCGGTGGGGTTAAAAATCGCCGGATCCTCGTCGCCGTAGCCCCACTCCTTATCGGTAAAGGTGTTGGGAGAAAAGTGGATGAAAGCGTAGGTCTCCAGCTGATGCCAAGCCAACTGCCGAGCCGAAGGAAGAGCCCCATACGGAGCCGGAGCGATATCAGGAGAAGCCATCATCATTGCCAGCGCGACAAGCGAAGTCACGCAGACATTATCGCCAATCTGGACTAACTAATCAATCGCGGGAACTGGTCCCATCAATCAATTTTGTCAGTCGGCGCGTGGCCGACGTTAATGCGCCGCCAAACTCTTCCCGGATTAGCCCCTGAATGCCGGTGATTTGATCCGGTTCTTCCTTGATCACTCGCTTCAACTCATCAATCAGCGATACCAAGCGCCGGCAATCTCCCGCACCCGGTTCACCCAATAGCCGCCAGACGGTGAGCCAATCGGCTTGATTCTGTTTCGCGATTCGACCGACCATTGCCTTGGCTTCCCCGAGGGCATCGCCCGACGGAGCATCGTCAGAAAGCAAACCGCGAATCGCGGTGAGGTAGCGTGGCGCCATGGATGGGCTGATTGGCAGCCGGCCAAAATCGCCTTCGCGCACCAGAATCTCGCCGCGCACGGGGACAATTTTGGCGACCCAAAACGTCGAGTGATGGCCTTCTTCCACTTCCTCCGAACGCAACGTGTGAAGGGTCACTGAAAAGCCGTTCGGAGCGTGCCGACACTTAATTTGGTACCGGCTACCCCCCAGTGGCTTCACAACCGTACCGTTGAGTTCATCCCCCAGCTTTAGGCGATACGGCTCTTTACCGTCGGAGTTGTGATCGCGGGAAGATGAGGAATCCATACATCATTGTGACGCTTCCCGCGACGAACGAGATTTTGCTACAGCACTTCGCCCAACGCGGCGACTAAGGCTTCCACTTCCTTTGCCGTGTTGTAATGCACCAACGAAATGCGGACGACGCCGTCTTCGGGTGCGACGCCCAAAGACTCGCACAATCGGTATGCGTACATGTGACCGTGCCGCACGGCAAAACCGCGAATCTGCAGGGCGTGGGCAACTTCCGCCGAAGACTTAACGCGGTGGATGAAACTGACGGTCGGCAATCGATCGGCTCCCATCCCCGGCCCCACCACCGTCACATTCGGGTTCTGGCTAAAGAACTGAAGCAACTTTTCAGTCAGCCGCCGTTCCAGCGTCTCCATGCGTGAGAAACTGGACTCTACCGTCTTGCGGCCTTCGTACTCCGATCCGGCCAAGAACGAGAGGTACGACCGTAAACCCAGCCAACCGGCACAAGCTTCGTGACTCGGACCCCCTAGCTCCCATTTATGACGGATATCGTCACGCGGGATAAAGAAGTGGTTGGGGCCAGTCAAAGGCGCCCACGACAGGCTCTTTCCGTACAGGGCCGCCATGTGCGGCCCAAAGACCTTATAGGTGCTAAAAACGTACCAGTCGGCATCCAGGGCCGCGACATCCACGGCTCGGTGTGGGGCAAAGGCCACGCCATCCACCACCACTTCGGCTCCCATCAGGTGGGCGATACGGGTGATAGCCTTAATGTCCGTGACGTGCCCCACCAAATTACTCACGTGGGGGACGCAGATCAGTCGCGTACGGCTATTGATGAGGGGTGAAAGCGTTCGAGGATCAACGATGTAAGTGTTCGGGTCGGTCGGCCACCAGATCACGCGAACTCCCAGAGTCTCTTCCAGCCAAACCCAAGGACCGATGTTGGATTCGTGGTTCGCAAGAGAAACGATGATCTCATCGCCCGCGCGTAACGTACGCACGTAAGCCCGAGCGACACTAGCCAGCAGCGTGCTGGTAGACGGCCCCAGGATGCATTGACCGCGTGCCCCGGCGTTTACAAACTCGTTGGCAAAATCGTGGGCCAGATCCACGGTTCCCGTGGCGGCGTCGGATTCTGGGTATCCCGCCCCAACCTGTACGTAGCTGGTTTCAAAATATTTAGCGGTGGCTTCAATGACCGAGCGAGGGACTTGGCTGCCGCCGGCGTTTTCCATGAATCGCGTTTCCGACGCGAGAGCCGGGAACTGAGCACGAATTTCTTCCATCGATGGAAACGGATTCATGCGCGGGATTATATCGCCGTTGGGACTTGATTAGACACCAAAAGTTCACCTTGCGTAGAAAATGCATCATATCTGCGCAGACATGCCTAACTAACCCGAAACTCCCTTACCTTTTCGGAGATCCAGGGGAGTTTCATCCGGAAAAATCTTCTTGCTCTTCTTCGCCAGCTCCCGAATGAACGCTACTCGTTTCCCATCGTCAGGGTGGGTGCTCAGGAACTCCGGAGGCTTGTCGCCGCTCATACTCTTGAGCGTTTCAAATGTCCGGGCCATACCCTCGGGATTGAATCCGGCCGCGATCATCATGTTGAAGCCGCCTTCATCGGCTTCTTTCTCATGCTTACGAGAAAATCCGGTTTCCAGCAGCATTTCGTTAGTAATGGCACCAGCTTGAAGCAATCCGCTGGGGGCACCAAAGATGCTGGCAATGGTGAGAATGCCGTTAGCCTTCATCGAGTCGCGGTACGAGTACGCCCAGTGCTCCTTCCGAACGTGGGTCAATTCGTGGCCCATGACGCCGGCAATCTCATCCTCAGTCGTCATCTTTTCCAGCAACCCCGTGTAAAAAAATACGGGGCCGCCGGGCAAAGCGAACGCATTAACCTCTTTAGACTCGATGACGTCGAACGTGTACTGCCACGGCTCTTTACTGTCATCGAACGTGGACATCAATCGCTTCGCAATTCGACGTAGCGTGATCACGCGGGGATCGCTATCGGGCAGCACATTTTCGTTCTTGCGCAGATCCGCCGCCGCTCGCAGACCGAGTTTGACTTGGTCGCCCTTACCCGGCTTAAAAATATCTGCCTGGGCAACGGGGGTAATCACCGCCATCGTCACAACCAGGGCGAAACCGAGACTTACCCGTCGTCCCGAAAATTCCGTCTGCATATGCTGATATAAGACGAAAGTTCGTCAGCCCAGGTTGCCAATCACGCGGTCATCGTCCCTAGAGAAGCCGACGAAATACGTTGACGTCGTAGATCGTTCCGGGCGGCACCGATGCCGCAAACGCTTCACGACTGGTCCAGAGAGCAAGGCCAACTACCTGGTCATCCAAGGTTTGATTCACTCCGTATTCCGCCCCGAGGAACCCATCGAGTACCGAAATCTCATGGAAAATTCGGTCAAGCTCTTCGCACAGCTCAGGACCGTAGCCCGTGTCGGCCATTCGGATAGAAATGGACAGCCAATCCCCCACTTCGCTGGTCACCCGGCGGCCGATGCGTGCCTTGATATCAATTCCGAGAACATCGGGTGGCGAGGACATAAGGTCGGAACGTTCGGTTAGCGGCCGCTTATCCACTAACGCAACCAGGCCCTGCTCCGCTGCCGCCTGATCGCGGTATTGGTAGTGGATCATCGTGTAGGTGGGATCGTTGTAGCTCTGCCAATACCCGGAACCCTCAAATCCATCTACCGTGGAGTGCAGAGTCTTGCTGAGTTCGCGATGGTAGGTCAGCGCATTTTCCAGAGCCGCCGCGGGCAAATACATCCGGGCAATGATGACAACCGGTTTTGACTTCAAACTCATGTCGTGGATTATGCCGCAAGATGAAGTTACGATATCCCAAAGGCCCCGAAAGCGTGAGAGGTTGCCGGCTGCAATGAGTTCCGTCGGCGTTATTTGAACTCAGCGTGAGTAATGGTGGCCCGGAAGAATTCGCCCTCTTCGGCGAATCGGTCGGACCCAAAGTACCAACCGATACGAAGTCGACTGGGGATGGTGTAGCCGCACCACGTAGATTCCTCATCGATGAAGCCTCCGAATGGCGTCAATCCAAACGCCGATTCGTTCGCATTTCCCCACCGCAACATCGACACGGTTCGAATGGCTCCGGTCGGGCTGACGTTCAAATGTATCGATGAAAGGCCAACTGTACTGACCGTTAAATCGTTGTGATCCTGGATCCAAGTCGTTCCAAAATTCCCAAATGATGAAGGGAGCAGAATTCGCTCCATCGCAAACCTATCTCCCGCCGAGCGTGTGATATCCGGACCAGACCCGACCATCACCGGAAACAGTCCAAACAGCTTCCACTTCATATTCCCTTGTCCGTCGATGAACTCATCGGAACCGGTGATGAAAGTGAATCCTTTCTTCACCATTGCGCACCAGACGAACCCTACGCCGGTCCTCACTACCTGGGTTGCGGTGAACGGCATCCACCGCTTTAGCTTAATCTCGCCCGTCATTTCCAGGCGGACGGCGGTCGCTAGAGTCGCCGAGCCCGCGGTGGAGTGATGCCAATAAGTTCGAGCCAGATCCGGTAGTAAAGCTTCACTGGCGGTACGGTTATCTGGTCCCAAAAGGGAGCGCTGCTGCCAGAGTGAAGTTACGTTCGACACCGGTTTCAGACTCCCGCGGCCAAGTGCTCGCCGAAGCTTCGATTTCCGCGCCGATTGGCGGGGTCAGGGGTTCGGAATCAACGTAGCTTCAAAAATGCGAATCTCGGGCGGTGCGGAAATGCAAGATTCGAGAGCAGCCATGAAGTTCGCGAAGTTTGGATCGGCAAAGTGAGCTTGAAGGTCGGCCATGGTGGTCCACTCTTCCACGAAAACGAAGGCCAGAGGATTATCGGGGCTAAATAAGAAATCGAATCGCTCACATCCCGCTTCCGTCACCGCCACCGCCTTATTTTTTCGGCTAGCAACCAGCATCGCTTCCTCGGTTCCCGGTTTCAACATCCCGTATGCATTCAGAACAATCACGCCGAGACTCTACCTATTTAGCTGTTGAAGCGGCTCATAGGCGGAGATCGGTTGGAATTTTCGATCGAGTCTTCATCGCCGGCGGGAGAGCTTGAGTCGAATAGTTACTGATGAAACCGCCGTTGCTACCGCCAATGACTCGTGCCCGATTTCTAAAGATGGTGGCGGCGGCGGGGAGCGGCGCTGCCATTGCTTACGTGCTTTACGAGCTTGCCCCATGGATGGATGGAGAATCTCCCGCGGCAAAATCACGCCAGGTTCTAAGAACCGATCGGGAAGGATTGCCCTTGATGGAAGAATTGGTGCGGTATGCCACTCTGGCGGCGAGCGGCCACAATGCGCAGCCTTGGAGGTTTTTGGTCTCGGAGAACCAGATCGAAATTCATCCCGATTTTTCGCGAAGACTTCCCGCCGTGGACCCCGAAGATCGTGAGCTTTGGATCAGCCTAGGGTGTGCGCTGGAAAACCTGAGTCTGGCCGCGCGGAAGGCGGGAATGGAACCTGAGATTGACTATCCCACGAAAACCGATTTCATAAGGATCCGTTTACGACCGCGCCAACCAAACGAAAATCCGTTAGCCGAAGCGATACGCACCCGCCAAAACACTCGAAACGAATACGACGGTAGGAGCATCGTTTCGACGGAGCGACATAAATTGATGTCGATCCCCTTAGAGCCGGGCATCTCGCTACGACAATTTGACGGCACGAGTGAGACGGAGAAATTGCTTGAGTACATCACGGCCGGAGACAAAATCCAGTTTTCCGACCAGGCTTTTGTGGACGAGCTTGTTGAATGGATCCGCTTCGACAAGCGGGAAGCGTTGGCGACCTTGGACGGCCTATACTCGCGCTGCATGGGCAGTCCGCCCGTCCCCCGGTGGCTGGGTAAGCGCGTGGTGCATGGCACTTCCGCCAAAACTCAGTCCGACTCGGATGCCAGGATGCTCCGTAGTTCCGCTGGAGCCGTGGCCATCGCCAGCGACACCGATAGTAAGGACGCATGGGTGCGAACCGGCCAGGTCTATGAGCGCCTGGCACTGGCGATGACCGCGATCAATGTCAAGTCGGCATTCCTTAATCAGCCCACCGAAGTTCCGGCCATTCGTCACCAATTTCAAGATGGGATGGGCTTCGGTTCGGCAATCCCGCAGTTGCTACTTCGCTACGGATATTCAAACCCCATGCCGCCCTCTTTCCGCCGATCGGTTGACAGCGTGATTGACTGGTCATAACCCCGATCCGTTCGGTTGACCATGAGCAATCCGATCAAGCGTGGTTGAACGGCAGATTGTCGGGCACAGGAGAATCCGCCGTCGAGTATGCGCGCTGTGCTTCGGTAGCACGACGAAAGTAGGCGCTGGCCAAGGACGCGGGTTCGGCAGGAATTCCCACATCGGTTAATGCCAGATTAAACTCGGAGAGGCAGGCTTCATCCAGTTCTAAATGGACGCCGTTGCAGGCGTGAAGCCGTTGAACGTGCGATTCGTCACCGTAGCCGGCGGAATACAACGCGGGCCCTCCGAATGCTTCGGCAAGATACGCCGCGAGACGAATATCGTGGTGGGGATGAAGCTCGTGCTCGAACGGATGCGCAGCGTCCGGATTGGAGAGGCATCTCTCATGCCATCGCTCACACAACGCGAGGATCTTATCGAATCCTCCCATAGAGGCATAAAGGCTCTCACTCGCACTTGCCATCGCGCTGCGAGGTTACCCAGGGTATCTCGATAGCGATCATTCAACATCCCGCTTGACCAAGTCAATGGGTCGGGCGATCACTGGATGTGAGCGATCCAGACTTCTCCCAGGCTGTTAACCGGCGTGGTTAGCACGTAAACTAGAGCTATGATCGCTCCTCTCTACTCTGATCGTCCCGATGCCGCCGGAAGATTCGGCGCGTTCGGTGGTCGGTACGTTCCCGAGACGCTGGTTCCCGCTCTCGACCAGCTAGAGCAGGAGTTTGAGAAGGCTTGGAACGATCCAGCGTTTCGCGCCGAGTTCCAACAGTATCTAGTGGAATATGTGGGGCGACCGACGCCAATTACCGAGGCCCGACGCCTGAGCGAAGACACCGGTCTTCACGTGGTGATCAAGCGCGAAGACCTTAACCACACGGGAGCGCACAAGATCAATAACGCCATCGGTCAGTGTCTACTGGCCCTGCGGATGGGCAAACGGCGCATCATCGCCGAGACCGGTGCCGGTCAACACGGCGTGGCCACGGCAACCGTTTGCGCGTTGTTCGGCCTCGACTGTACGGTCTATATGGGCGAAGAGGACACCGTTCGCCAAGAGCTAAACGTTTTTCGCATGAAGCTACTGGGAGCCAAAGTGGTTCCCGTTTCCAGCGGCACCAAGACCCTGAAGGACGCCACGAACGAAGCGATGCGGGACTGGGTGACCAACGTGCGCGATACCCATTACATCATCGGCAGCGTCGTGGGACCGCATCCCTTCCCCTACATTGTTCGCCAGTTTCAGCGGGTGATCGGGGACGAGACTCGCCAGCAATATCAAGACCGCTATGGTCGTTTGCCCGATGCCGTCGTAGCGTGCGTTGGCGGCGGTTCCAATGCGATTGGCTTCTTCACCGCGTTCGTGCCGGATCCATCGGTAAAGATTGTGGGCGTGGAGGCGGGCGGTTTGGGACTTGCCTCGGGGCAACACGCGGCGCCGCTAACATTGGGTCAGCCGGGGGTTCTTCACGGAGCGTACAGCTACCTCATGCAGGACGACGACGGTCAGATCATCGGCACCCATTCGGTCAGTGCCGGCCTGGACTATCCGGGTGTTGGTCCCGAACACAGTCAGTTGAAAGACTCAGGACGCGCCACCTACACGGCCGCCACGGACGAGGAAGCATTGGACGCCTTGCAGTGGGTGGCCCGCAAAGAGGGCCTGATCGCCGCGTTTGAGACTTCTCACGCGTTTGCCGTGCTGCACAATCGCGATCTCTTCCCCACCGGTACTCGCGTAGTGGTGAACATGTCGGGTCGCGGCGACAAAGACATGGGCACTGCGGCGCAGATTCTAAAGCTTTAGGGGCTTGGCCCCTATGGTAAGCCAGTACCGGGTGGATTTCCGCTCGCCGGTTCGGACCAATGCTCCCAGATCGACGAGTTCGACCAGGTCACGGCTTGCCGTTGCCGGAGAGGCTCCGGTGATGGTCTGGTAATTGGCGGAGGAGAGACCGCCCCGAAAACCACCCGGTCCCTCTCGCGTTATCCGCATCAAAACCTGGTGTTGCCGAGGATTGATTTTGGTTGCTAGGCGGTCAAGCAACCGCGTTTTTTCGATGATGAAGCTGATCCATGCATCGGTTTCCCGTTGCGCGGCCAGCACCACGTCGCCGAACCATAGGAGCCACTCGGTCATCTCCAGGGTGCGACTGGCGGCGTGAAGTTGCGAGTAGTATTCGCTGCGTCGCCGCTCGATTTGGGTGGCCAGGAGGGTCATGCTGGCCTGACCAAGAGCTTGGCCCAGGGCCTTTTCCGAGACGGCCCGGCCCAATCGGCCGTTGCCATCCTCGAATGGGTGAATGGTTTCGAAATAGATATGGGCCAGACCAGCGCGGGCTAGCCCGCCGAGTTTTACGGAATTGAACCATGCGATAAACCGCTCCATTTCGTCTGGCACTCGGGACGAGGGCGGGGCCTCGAAGTGGACTACCGGGCGATCGATTCGGCCGGACACGATCTGCATCGGGTCGGGATGCGTTCGATATTTGCCAAGATCTTCAACGTCGGTTCGACCGCGCATCAGCCACTCGTGCCATCGCCACAGTGTTTCGTGCGTCAGCGGCTGAACCGTCGATTCGAGGAGATCTACCATGACCTCTGCCACCCCTTGTTCCGAGGGCTGGGATCGCCGAGCGTCGGTTTTCAAGCCCAATTGGCGCCGAATGGAAGATTGAACGCTATGCCGGTCGAGTATTTTTCCCTCAATGGCAGAGGTTTTCATGGCCTCAGACGTGAGTAAGTCCGCTGCGAAAGATGGGGAGTCGTCACCCGTCAGGTGACGAAAGGCCCCAAGCAGCACGCCTCCTTGCTTCAGAAACAGCGACTCTAGATCGGCGAGGCGGACGGCATCGAACCGAAAATCGGGCCAATCCGACAACTCCCAGTTCCAAGCCATGATCGATAAAGATACCATTTATCGCTCATGAATTCCCTAATCCATGAGCGATAAACCGAAGATTTATCGCTCACCGCAGTTCAGGATCGTTATTAGCCAGCAGATGCTCAATGTATTTTCGCCGACCGGTCGTCGTTGCCCCTTCCAGAAACACGGAGAAGGCGAGAGCCCCCGGTAGTGCAGCCATGACCAAAACCATTGCCATCATTCTCGGTAAAGTAGCGTCTGTTAAGAACATCCAGCTGGTGAGAAATCCAAACCCGCCAAATATCACCATGGATATCAAGACGTTGCGAAAATCCTTTCCGGTCATGCGGTACGGGACGCTAGTTTCTAGAGGTGGGAATAGACTAGGTTCACCGCTGGGAGGTGCCGATTCCCAAACCGTCAGCCAATCGGTGAGCAGTGGTTGCACCTCCTTTTGCTTTCCCCGCTCCAACCCATCGGGTCTCATGGGGATGAACGCCACCGATCGAATCGGAATCTTTCGAGGAGTGAGGATGGGGGCCGGACGGCCGTTGGCAAGGCGCTGAATCTGCGCGTTCAATGCAAAATTTTGTCGTCGTAAGGAAAGACTAAATCGTTCGCCCGCAAAATGGAGGAGGTCACCTTCCACCCAAAGCCAACCTCGAGTTCGGTAGAGCACCTGGCCCGATCCCATCACTCGACACACCATCCGCAACGACCCTTCGGGAATACCAGGCTCCGGCGTCAAGGGCAATCGTGCGGCCCTGCGAGATAGGAACAGGCCCCCGAAGAGCCCGCCGTAGGTAAATAACAGAGAAAGCACCCCAACAATTTGCGATGGCAGATAGTCGCCTTGGAGAGTGCGAACTTGGACCCACTTGGCCAATGCTAACGTGAGACCAAAAACGCCAATCACCGCGATCGCCATCCGCCGGGAATAGATTGAGGACAGATCGGTATTGGAAGACGACATCCGAGAGAATCGGTACGGCCCAATCGAGTATTCCGCTGGAGACAAAGTCGCCATTACTTATCCCCAAAGTTACCGGCTTACGCGCCACTGCAATTCGCTTTCGCCCTACCGATCGCCAAATCCGGATAAGATACGGGCATGAATCGTCGCCTTTGGATTGCTGCTTGTGGATTGGCGGTATTGCTGGGTTGCCAACCCGCAGAGCCGACGAAGTCGGGCACCGCGACCAATGAACCGGCCCAATCCACTCCGGTGACAACTCCAAGCGGTGGCGGCGGAACGTCGGTCGCCCCGATTACCAGCGGCGCGGCCGGCGGACTCACTCCGGTAACGGGAGCCGAAAGCGTGGATGGCGCGGGCGGCGGAGGCATGGGCCAGGTGGCTAAGGACCGCGCCCGGACCGCCGCAAGTACCGCGTCTACTCCAGATTCAACACAGGCCGAATCGGGAGAGTAATCCGCTAGAACGAATACCAGTGCGTGGGATCTTTGCCGCGCATTCTAAATTGAGGTAGTTCCGCTAACCACCACTCAACCATCCCACGCGGATTGTCAAAGTCAATCCCATTCAGATAAGCCTTTACGATTGCCGCGTGAGACGAGGCATCGGCCCGAGGATTATCCCGAGCAAAAGCTTCAAATTTCTGGCGCCCCGCCGTCATGAGCGGAGACGTAACTAATACGTCAGCAGTGAAAACTCTTGATGGACTCAGAACCATTTTTGTGATCTGATCATCATTAAGCGATGCGTAAACCGCTCGGGCGTAATCATAGTCCTCTGGTTCATCCATCCCCCGAGGATCTATCCGCCGCTTGGTCGCCATGAGCACCAAGTTCTTTCTAAAAGCATTGGGATCGACTGTAAATGTGTAGCCTCCGGGCGTCTTTTCGGCAGCCAGACCCAGCGCTTTCGCGATGGTGGCGAGTGTCTTGGGGCTATCGACGGCGGACTTGCTCAACGCAACGTAAAATCCGTCAAAGTACTTCGGGTACTGACAGGTTATTTCTAGTTTCTTAGCAAGCGATTCTAGCGTGTAAACCTGATTCTCTTTAGGAGTTACCAAAGCTGCGCTAGCCTCAAGGTAGGGCGAACGACGGTTTAACAAGGTCGCTTCGGGACACCAATCCAACCCAACCACGGACGCGCCATCGACCGAGGTGATATCAAATCTCCGGCGTAGAAACTTACGGTAACTATCTTTATTGTCGGAATCCGGATCGGGAACAGTGGTCGTACGCTTGGGATCAAGCACAATGGCAACAGGCTCCGAAAATTCCTTCGAGAGTCGTTCAACGAGCCCCAGATCGTTCGCTGTGCTCCCATTCGAGGAAGCAAGAATAAAAGACATTCCGACTATGACTGCAACCATCATCGCAATTCTATCAAGATTCAGACGATAATCAACGTCCCTGCCTCAAAACCTCACTCCGTTGCGGCCCGATTGCCATGGACGTAGGATTTCTGACCGAAGTTTCGGTCCATTTTCAATTCTATTTTGCTGAATACGCAGAGGACTTCGAATGAGGACTCAGGCCTCGGATGGGGAGTACTGTGGCCCACTCGACGATAGTTACACACTACGTGCCTTTCCAACTAATGAATCAGTCCCTTGGCGGGAAAGATAACTCACCTAGGCTAAGATAGGATTCTTCCGTACCCCCTTGTCAAAAGGGTTCTCACGAACAGGGGTAAATCCAACCGTTGCGGATTGAGCCACATTCCCGAGGCAAGCGCGACTTACCGGTCGATTTCGCCGAGCACGATGTCGATTGAGCCGATAATGGCGATGAGGTCGGCAATCAGGCGACCGGGGGCGAGAACCTCCAGCGACTTCAGATTCATGAAGCTGCTGGGGCGCTCGTGCCATCGGTACGGACGGTTGCTACCGTCGCTGATAACGTAGAAACCGAGTTCGCCCTTAGAACCTTCGACGGCCGCATAGGCTTCACCAACCGGCGGGTGGAAACCTTCCGTATACAGCTTAAAGTGGTGGATGAGCGACTCCATCGACGTATCGAGTTCGGCGCGCGGCGGCGGCGAGATCTTCCGATCTTCGGTGCGCCAAGGGCCTTCGGGCAGTCCGTCAATCGCCTGCTGAAGAATCTTTAGGCTCTCTCGCATCTCGGCCATGCGAATGAGGAAGCGGTCGTAAACATCTCCGCGCTTACCAACGGGAATCTGGAAATTGAAATCTTCGTAGCTGGAATACGGATTGGTTTTGCGGAGGTCCATGGCGACGCCGCTGGCGCGGGCGATGGGGCCGGAGCAGCCAAGTTCCAGCGCTTCCTTCGCGGTAAGAATGCCGACGTCGTAGGTGCGCTCTTTGAAGATCGGATTCTCCTTCAGCAATCCCTCCACTTCATCCAGCTCGGCGGGGAAAGTAGCCAGGAATTTTCGGAGCTTGGCTTCAAAGCCGT
>CANFJD010000018.1 GCA_947447315.1 Fimbriimonadaceae bacterium | reverse complement strand
TTGGCTTTGGCGGTGATGCCAAGGGTGGGCGAGGGCTTCAGTAGACCGGCTCGGTCCGAGAGATGGAGGTTGCTCACGCTACGGGGAGTATATTCGTTCTGCCGTGCGCCCCGACGAGTCTCCCGCAGAAAGCCGATATCGGGCAACGCTTCTTGTGCTGGGAGTGACGACATTGGTGGCTTTGGTGGCCTACATCGGGGTGGGCGCGTCGGCCCCGTTGCCGTTCGGGCAGATCGTGGCCGAGATTTTTCGGGGGCCAGGAAAGCCCTCCTCAGCAAATGTGATCACCTGGGATATTCGGTTGCCACGGGGATTGCTTTGCCTTATTTCCGGGTGGATTTTAGCGGGCGTGGGTAGTAGCTTTCAGGCACTGCTACGGAATCCGCTCGCCGATCCGTTTGTCATTGGCGTTTCCAGTGGGGCGGGGGTAGGCGGGGCGATTGCGATTGCGGCCGGTTTTGCGGGCGCATTTTTTGGGCTGGGAATGATGGCGGCCTGCTTTGCTGGGGGTCTCCTTTCTTTGGCATTGGTATTTACTTTGAGCCGCCGGCAAGGCGTGGTTAACGTCGCTTCCCTGCTGCTGGCCGGCGTTGCCACGGGGAGTTTGTTGTCGGCACTACTCAGTTTCATTTTGATGCTGGGAGGTCAAGACACAACCCGAATCCTAGGCTTTCTGCTCGGACACACGTCCGATGCCAGTTGGAGCAAGGTGGGCGTAGTAGCCATCGCTACCATTGGTTTTGTGTGGCTGGGACGTCAATTGCGGGCCTTAAACTTGCTTGCGCTGGGGGAGATTTCGGCAAAACGCATGGGAGTCCGGGCCGATTACGTGCGGAACGTCACCCTTGCCGTGGGGACGGCTATGACGGCGGCGGTGGTGGGCTGCATTGGCATCGTGGGATTTGTGGGACTGCTGGGGCCGCACATCTCTCGTTCTTGGGTAGGAGTCGATTGGCGACGCTCCCTACCGGTGGCCGTTCTGATTGGCGGGTTACTGATGGTAGTTTCGGACCTCATCGCGCAGCGACTCTTGCCTTGGCTCACGGGCGCGGCGGGGATGGAAGTGAATGTCGGGATCGTCGCGGCACTGCTAGGCGCGCCGACCTTGCTGATTCTCTTGCGTCGCGAGGAATGAATGGTTTAGGCGCGGATCAGGGCTAAGGCGACCAGCAGCGTTAAAAATCCGGACAGCACCCAGGCGGCAGAAATTCGCGGACGCAGTTCGCTGGGGGAGATCTTGCCGAGTAGAAATCCTGCGGCGGTAGCGACCGCGAACCAACCGACGGTGTTGGTGACAGGAGCGCCACCAGGAAGCGGGCCGGTGGGGTTCCAGGTCCAGTACCGGAGGGGACCGGTCATCATCGCTTCCATGGGGATATCGATCAGCGCGGCGAACACGCCTCCGGTTACCGCCTTCTTCCACCCCGACCCCGGGGCGATTGCCCACGTCGCGCCGGCCATGAGTAACCAGGCGAACGGAAGGATCATGGGGAATTGAAATCCCTGGGGCAGGGCGATAACCGGGGCCCACTGATCGGTATAGGCGTAACGCCCGAACGGGAACCCCGTGTAGAGACCGACAAGCTCGGCGGTGGTCCCAAGGAGGAGAACGGGCCACAACCGGTAAAAGCGGGAGCCAAAGATCGCGGCGACGCCCACCAAGATGGTCAAAAAGGAGGTGACGGGAGCGATGGGGCCGGGATCAACGTGGCAAAATTTACTGAACGCCGAACCCAAAATCGCAAAGACAACCAGCCCCAGGAAAAAGCCAGTCAGACGATTGGGGGCGAACTTTTTGATACGGAAATGATGACTTATGTTTAGAATGGGGATGCGATGGTGATGCGAAACAGGCTGATGATCGGGGGTTTGGCGGCGTTGGTGCTCTTAGGGTGCGGAAATATGGATCCGGAGCCGGCGACGTACCGAGGGAGGCTAGACCAGTCGAACGACTTTGATTTGCGCGGGGATGTGGTGTTTACGATCGCCCTGAATGGGGATGTACTGGGGACCCTGAAGGGTGAGGTTTCCCCGCAAAACCGCACCTATGAGTGGCGCGGAGAACTGAACCACACGTCGTATACCGGAACCCTGAAAGCCAGCGGAGATACCCAGTACGACCTCACCGGGACAATCTCCCAGGTGAGCGACCGCCTCACCCTGACCTTGAACATTAGCCGTGACGGAACTACAAACAGTGTCTCATTCTCGATGGATAAGCTATAATTACGTTCCACTCGCGGACAGATGGCTGAGTGGACGAAAGCGCCCGCCTGCTAAGTGGGTAAGGGATAACATCTCTTCTCGGGTTCGAATCCCGATCTGTCCGCCATTTTTGGGGCGTAGCGGCCCCTCCGATTCGGAAGAAGTTCTCCTCCGAAGATGAAATACCTAGCGACCCCGTTGATGTTGGTTTTGCTCGGCTCTTGGGCCCGGGCCGATGAAACCGTGTCGCGCGAATCCTTCGCCAAGCTTCGGCAACGGTTCGCCATTGATCGCACTTTGAGGATCGATCAGTTGGAAGGTTATCTCACCCCGAAATTCACGGGGGCTCGATTTATTGAACTTCGCGGTCAGGTGACCGGCTCCTATTCCTCTCCCGGAATGAGTGGCGTGTTGCTGGAGCACCCGTCGGCAGACCCCATCGTGGTGGAAGCAGATGAAGTGCCCACATGGCTAGTTGGCGTGGAGCGAGAAGCCCGATTTATTCTGCGGGTGGAACGCGCGGAGATCACCAATCCATTGCGGATGGTGATGATCTCCGCGGCGCCGGTGGAGGCAATGCCAGATCTGGTCCCCGCGGCCCCGAAACCGGTGGTAAAAACCAAACCTGCGGTCGGCAAGACGGCAACTAAAACTCCCATCGGTCGCGGATACAAGAATCTCGCCAGCCGCAGCGGAAGTCGCACCTGGAGTTTGCCGGTGAGCGAAGTAACTCCGATCTACGCAAGTTTTATCCAAACCCGCAATCCGCGGCTTAGCAGTCGAGAAGCATCTCGGATTGCCGAGGGCGTCGTGGGATTTAGCGTGAATTACGGGGTGGATGCGCGCCTCATCATGAGCGTGATTTTGGTGGAGAGCGGATTTGATCCCTTCGCAACCAGCCGAAAAGGAGCGATGGGGCTGGGTCAATTGATGCCGCGAACGGCGGCGGGACTGGGGGTCCGCAGTGCCTACGACACGGCCGAGAATCTTTACGGAATGATCAAGCACCTGCGGCGGTTGCTGGATAAATATTACGGACAGACGGGAGATTCTCAGCGAGCCTTACAACTCTCACTGGCGGCATACAACGCGGGCGAGGGCAACGTGCGGAAATACGGCGGGATTCCGCCCTTCACCCAAACCCAGAATTACGTCCGCAAGATCATCAATATCTACGCCCAACTCACCGACAGCCAGTAAAGTGCCTTAAGGCAGGAACGGGCGAATGTACAGCTTGTAAAGCAAACCCGCCAGACCGTCGGAGTATCCCACCACGATTCGCGGGAGTTGCCAGCGGTCATCCTCATCGGTCACTTTGCCCTTCCGGAGCGAGACAGCGCCCTGATATCCCATTTCTCGTACCGCCCCCACCACGGCGGGGTTGAGAGACCCGTACGGGTAGCAGAATGTGGTCGGAGAGAGTCCCCAGTCGCGCAAGTGGCTGTCGGCCGTGCAAATTTCCTCGGCAAAGTTTTCTGTCTGATTTAAATGGGGATGAGTGTGGGTGTGATTACCGATTTCGTGCCCCGCTCTCGCCAACTCGACGATTTGCTCGCGGGTAGCGAGCGGACGAGCGCGTTCGCCATCCCAATCGCTGGTTGTCTTACCGGTGACGACGTAGAACGTGGCGGCTGAGCGAGAGGGAGCCAGGACTTCGGGCACGTGGGTCGCGGCACTTTGGTAAGTGTCGTCGAAGGTAAGCACCGCCGGAGTCGTTTTCCCGCCCAAGAACTTTTGGAGCGAGGCTAAAGGTCCGCCGCGCCGCGTGAAAAACCGTACTTGGGCGGCCAAATGCCGGGGTTCGACATTTAAAAATCGCCCATCTTCCGCGATCGGTCCGACCTTATGGTAGCAAAGGATAACGGTCCTCATGAATAACGGCGTGACGCAGTAGCCCGGCGAAGCGTCGAAAAGTGATTATAGAGCGAATTCGCGAAAGTGCGTCTCGCCCGGATAGAATGCCCATGATGCGTCGATTAATGTTTGGAATGGCCGCTCTGGCGATGGCAGGCTCTGCCCTTGCTCAGCTAGATGGCCCCGCTCCCCTCGCTTGGCGATGGCTTTACCCGACCACGGTGGCTCCCAGCGGGGCACCTTTGGTTAGTGGAAATGCCGTTTTCACCGCCGTTGGTGGGCGCGTTTTTTCGGTGGATCGCGAAAGCGGCAACCTCAATTGGCGATTCCCTCAGCTAGATCCCATTCCGGGAGCTTTCCGTAGCGCCCCCGTTTTGGTGGGAGACACGCTGATTGCGGTCGGCGACAACAAGATCGCCTACGGCATCGACCCGGTTACCGGTAAATCCAAGTGGAATCTCAACATTCCAAACGTGCCGATTGGTCAGATCGTCATCGTGTCCAACAAGTACGCGGTGGTTGCCCTCAGCAACAATAAGCTTTTCGCGATCGACGCCGCATCGGGGGATCCGTTCTGGAGCGCACCGGTAGATGTGGAAGGCGGGATTGTCGGCGGCATCGCCGCGTTCCAAGACAACGTTTTAGCCTTCACGGGCGACCAGAAGCTGGTCAGTATAAACATCAACACGCAAAAGGCGGCGTGGAAGCGGCAGTTTGACAGCGTCAACTCCGCATCATCGCCCGCGGTTACGGCAGATTCAATCTACGTTGCGTCGTCCACATTCTTGGTCTCGCTGAATCCGGGATCCGGCACTCCGCGCTGGCAGGTGAATACGCAGATGCAGCTTGCATATTCCCCCGCGGTGTCATCGGAAGGAATTCTGGTGACTTCGGCCGACGGAAACGTGAAGGTTTACGGATTTGACAAAGACCTCATCACGAAGAAACCCATCGTTCTGGCGGGCGGCCCGGTTGCGAATCCTTCTCCGGCCGGCAGCAAGTTCGTGGTGGCGACCAGCAACGGCGCGATCAACCTGATTGATCCCAAAGCCGGTGCGGTCACTTGGAGCTACATCATGCGACCATTGCCGATCTCCACGCCTCCTCCGGGAGCAGCGGGCGGAGCATTTGGTGGCGGCGCGGGCTTCCCCGGCGGACCTCCGGGCGGTGGATTTCCCGGTGGCGGTGCCCCGTCTGGCGGCGGATTCGGTGGCGGCGGTGGATTTCCCGGTGGCCCTCCCGGCGGTGGTTTTGGCGGCGGCGGTGGCGCACCCGGAGGTGGATTTGGCGGCGGCGCGCAAGGCGGCGGTGCCCGAGGTGGTGGCGCGGCCGGCGGTGGCGGCGGCAAAGGTGGCGGCGGCGGCCTTGCGGGCGGCCCGGGTGGCGGCCTGGGAGCGGGTGGCGCGACCGTCGCAACCCTCCCTCCGGTATTCATCACGGCATCCGGCCCCGCAGTTTTGTCAGGCACCCAGCTACTCGTGCCCACTCGAGACGGCAGCATCTTCTCCTTCAGTAAAGAGCTGGGCGTAGACCTCACGGCGCCAAAGATCACGATGCTGTTCCCGAATCCGGGCGATCAAGTGTCGGGACAGCCTCCGCTTTACCTGCACTTTAAGCTGGAAGACGAAGCGAGCGGGCTCAATGAATCGACGCTCAAGATCCTGGTGGACGGAAAGCCACTGGATTACGAACGTGCGCGAGACGGCTCCTACGTCATTCGGTTTAGCACCAGCGGCGCCAACCGTATCTTGAACGACGGTCGACACGTGTTTACTGTGTTGGGCAACGACTGGATGGGTAACGAAGGCAAGCAGGAATTCACGCTGACCATCGATAACAGCATCCCGCCGATCAAGCTCCTCACGCCTCCTTCGGCCAACGGAAACGGCGGCCCGAGTGCGGGCGGCGGGTCTGGCGGCGGTGCGGGCGGCGCTGGCGGCTAGTCGCTCCAAACTCAAAATCCGAATAGGCTGGCTGGACTCCGTCCCGCCAGCCTATTTTTCACAAGGCGATTCCTAGGGTACTTTTGGTGAGTGGCAACGCGATCGCATGAGTTTTGGCAGCGATTTCTGCGGGCCGAAATTTCCAGCTCACGAAGCGACGCTATCCTCGCATCCATCCCGGAAGGGCCAGATGAAATTTCTGCCCTCGTCCAGCATCCTCTGCTGAACGAACGCGAGCGTTTCCAAGCCAACGCGCCTCTCGACGACCGGTTTCACCAAGCACGGGAGCGTGGAATCGATATTGCTACTGCCCCAGACCTGCCCATCTCGCTGGCGGAGGTAGCCCCGGCACTCTACTACTGGGGGGATATGTCGGTTATCCACCGCCCGACCGTCGGAATCGTCGGTACGCGTCGAGCTGGCACCTACGGAAAAGCCTGCGCGGCGAAGTTTGCCGAAGCCCTCGCCCGCGCGGGAGCCACTGTCATCAGCGGCGGCGCACTCGGGGTAGACGGGGCGGCGCACGAGGGAGCGATGCGGGCGGGGGGCAAGACGGTCGCGGTCCTCGCCACCGGCGTCGATACGGTGTATCCCGCCGTTCATGCGGGCCTTTTCGACCGAATCAAGGAAAATGGCGCGCTAGTGAGCCAGTACGCAATCGGTTCCCGGGCTGACGAATTTAAGTTCCTGGCCCGAAATTATCTGATCGCGGCCATGAGTCAAGCGGTCATCGTGATCGAAGCGCCCCATAAGTCCGGCTCCCTACGCACCGCGCACGACGCCGCGGATCTCGGCAAAGAAGTTTTTGTTTTGCCCAGCACGATTGATAACCCGAACTACTTCGGGTCGTTCCGGCTCATCGAAGACGGAGCGACGATGCTTTACCGTCCGGAGCAAGTGATTGACTTTCTGGGCCTCACCGCAAAGCCATCGCCGCATCAACCCGCACTTACCGGGATGGGTGAACTCGCGGAGAAGATTCTGGCCGCGCTACCCGTGGAGCCTATTTCTACGGAAATTCTTCTGAGTCGCCTCGGTCTCGATCCCGGCCCCGTACTGGCCGAACTCACCTTGCTAGAACTAGACGGCAAAGTGATTCGTGATGGGAACGGTTACGCCCGGCTCCCGTAGTCGGTACGCTGAATACGTGTCCGATGTAGTTTTTTCGGCAAAGAACGTTTTTGCGGTAGGCCCGCAGGGGTTTGGAACCTACCGGGCGGAGTGGTCACCCACCGCGCGGGAGTGGAGCTTTTCTCCGCCTACGGGCCCGGCCGAACTCGCACTCGTCCCGGGATTCGTGGACATGCACATCCACGGGGCGTTCGGGGTGGATTTCATGACCGCCTCGTCTGACGAACTCCGGCAGATGGCACGCGAGCTGCGGCGAGTAGGCTACCAGGCACTCACACCCACCACGGTCACCGCATCGTTAGCGGCGACCAAAGAGGCGGTTTCCCACGCCGAGGCCGACGACATGTTTGTTGGATTTCACCTAGAAGGTCCGTTCATTAGTCCGAAGCATCCGGGAGCCCAGCCCTCTTCGTTCATCCAACCGATACCGACGGAATCAAGCGACTGGGACCCTTTGCTGGAAGACGCCGGGCTACGTCAGATCACGCTCGCACCCGAGCTCCCTGGGGCAGATGACCTGATATCCCGCCTCAGCCGCCGGGGCGTGGTGGTAAGCATGGGCCACACCGACGCGACCTTCGAGCAGGTGGAACATGCAGTCGCGCTGGGAGCTAGTCAGACCACTCACACCTATAACGCGATGCGACCATTGCATCACCGTGAAGCCGGAACGGTGGGAGCGGCCCTGCTCGATTCCGATATTTACACCGAACTGATTTATGACCGCATCCATGTTTCGCGCGCCGCAGCAAGTCTCCTGGTTCGTTGCAAGCCGATTGATCGCCTAATCGCGGTATCCGACAGCACAATGGCGGCTGGAATGCCAATCGGGGCAGAACTCAAGATGTGGGGCCTAGATGTCGTGGTTGGAGATAAGCAGGTTCGTCTAAAGGACGGAACCCTGGCCGGGAGCGGGATCACCCTTCTGGACGCGTTCCAAAACCTCTGGGAGGACTTTGGTTTGGAGGCGGCAATATATGCCTGCAGCATCAATCCTGGGCGACGGCTAGGGGTTTCTCCGAAGCTCTGGAATCTGTTCAACCTGGAGGGTCACATCATTCAGCAACTCGAAAGCGGTGAAAAGCCGGCTGATTTTTAGTAACATGACGCAATGGCACGGATGTCCATGCGTTTTTTCGGAATTGTGAGTCTGGTTGGGGTCGGGGCGGTTGCCGCCTTCGGACAGGGATTCTCCGGCAAAGGTCAGTACCCTCAATACCGCGGCGCGAGCGGACTTCCGGGGGGATTTTTCTCCTTGAACTACGAGGGCACACCCACCATGAAGGGCGCCATGGCGATGACGACACCCATCGGCTACTCTCTGTCGAACTACCACTTCGCCGGCGGCTTCTCGAACATGAGCTACGACTCCAAGTTTCGATTCCCGCGGGTGAATGAGGACGGTGAATATGCGAATGGCACCGGCATCGCGATGATGGGCTTCAGCACCAAGTTCGGAAATTTCACCGTCGCGGACATGATCCACAGCAATCTGGGCGACAACGTCATTAATCTGCTGTGGCAGGCTCCGGTGAAAAAGCAGGGGCTTGGATTGGCCCTTGGCGTGCAAGATCTGTTGGAGCGAGGGGGATCTGCCGGCGTCAATCAGGACGGTGACCACGATAATCGTCGTACCGTATTCGGCGTCGCCACCTATGAAATCCAGCCCGGGACTTACGTGAGCTTGGGAGTGGGAGACCACCGTTTTAAGGGCGTCTTTGGCAATGCCAGCCACAACATCACGCCGCGGTTAAAAGTGTTTGGGGAGTACGACACGTACAACTGGAACTACGGGGTTGCCTACGATATGGGCTTCTTTGGCCCGCAGCCAACAAATTACAACACGCTAGAGGACAAAGAGACTCGGCGTGGAAACATATTCATGACCCTAGGATTTGTCCGGCAAAACCGGCTGAATTGGGGCGTGACCCTCACCTACTGAGGAATTGTCCGGAACTGGCAACGCTGGTCTTGGCGTTTAAGCCAAAATGATCGTGATGCGCCGTTGGCTCAACATTTTTCTTGCCGCAGGTCTTACTGCGGCCCTGGTTGGCTGCGAAGCCACTGCGGTAACGGTCGGCGGAGTGCCGAACAAAAACCCCGTCCGCAGCATGGTGAGCTTGGCTCCTAGCACGACGGAAATTGTCGCCAGCCTCAACTTTTCCGGTGCGCTTCAAGGCCGAACCGCGAGTGACGATTTCCCACCGTCGGTGGTCGGCGTCCCCGTCGTGGCATCGGTCAAGCCCGATTACGAAAAAATCGCCATCGTTAAGCCGGACTTCATTGTCTACGACGAGGACCTTTACTCTCCCTCGGATATTGAGAAGATTAAGAGTGCCGCGCCAAAAACGATGGGCTTTGCTTCCCACACCCTTGACGATTTTTCCACCGAACTCTACAAACTAGGCGCCATTATTGGCGCCGAATCGGCGGCCAGCACCTACGTGGACAAGATTCGTGCCGCCCGGGGCGTCGCTCTCGCAGATGCGACAGCAAAGAAACCGAAGGGTGCGCTGATCATGGTTGGCTCGGGAACGGAGCACATGATTGCCGGTACCGACAGCTTTTACGCCGACATGCTGCGGGCCAGCGGAGCTGAAGTCGTGGGACCGAATGCGACCAAGTTTGTACCGCTATCGCCGGAGAACCTCGTTGAAGGAAATCCGGATGTGATCGTCGTCGGCTTCCGCTTTGATCAGCAGGATAAGGATGGGAACACCGCCCGAGCTTTGGCCGCAGCCAATGCGATCCTGAAGGATCCTCGGTTCAAAACCGTAACCGCGGTCCAAAAGCGACAGATCGTCCCCATCGACGAAAACACGATGGTTCGACGTGGCTACCGAGTTGATCGGTTTATCGACGACGTTCGTAAGCGAATTGACGTCTTCCAGTCGCGATAAGGTCGCGCAGCAATACTCATGAGTCAAGCAGAAATTGGAATTTTTGGTGGATCGGGCTTCTATAAGCTGCTCGATGATGTGCGCGAGGCGAAAGTTGACACGCCGTACGGACCACCGAGCGACAGCGTCTTTTTAGCTACCGTGAGCGGCCGCCGAGTGGCATTTTTGCCCCGCCACGGTCGCAATCACACGCTCCCTCCCCATAAGGTCAATTACCGGGCAAACGTGTGGGCCATGCGGTCACTCGGCTGCCAGGCGATCATTAGCCCCTGCGCGGCGGGATCGTTACAGCGCCATGTGGAGCCAGGCAGTTTTGTGGTTTGCGATCAATTTGTAGACCGCACCAACGGTCGCGCCGACACGTTTTACGACGGCCCGATTGTGACTCACGTCAGCCCGGCGGATATGTATCACCCAATTTTGCGAAAGTTGGCGATTGAGACCATTCGGGATCACGGGATTGTCTGTCACGAGACAGGAACGGTAGTGGTCATCCAAGGTCCTCGGTTTAGCACGAAGAGCGAGAGCAAGTGGTTCCACGATCAGGGTTGGGAGGTCATTAACATGACTCAGTATCCAGAGGCTTACCTTTGCCACGAACTCGGCATGGGTGTGGTTAACATCAGTCTAATCACTGACTACGACGCGGGTGTTCATGCAGATGCGGAAGCCGTGACGGCACACGACGTGCTGGCGGTCTTCAATAGCAACGCAGAGAAGATTCGCCAAGTGGTGCTGGATCTGATTGGCCGTATTCCGGCTGACCTTTCGGGCGTCAGTACCGTGCAGGGATTGGCGTTTACGCGCGGCGATGGTCACGCGGCAAGCCCCGAAGATATCCGCCTGTTCGGTACAAAATTGTTATGAAACCCACTGGTCTGCTCCTCTTTGGCGTCATCTTAACCGCGTTGGCGGGGGCGGAGCCGACCGAGCGGGAGCAGGCGGGTGCTTCTGCGCAGTCCGCCGCAGAAGCGCCGAAGTCCGTTACGAATACGCACTCTTCGGAAGTCATGTCCTGGAGCGGTTGGGGCAAGTTTACGGGGTCTCCAGTTGCGATCTTTGGTGTACCGCTCGCCACCGAAGATGTCCTCAAATCACCGATTCCGGAGTCTGCCTACCCGATTCGAATCAAGTTTCTTGTCCATTCTCACATTGACGCTTACCGGTCCGCCAATGGGCGGTTGACGCGAATCCGCCACGACTTGGAAAAGCCGCAAGTCGCCGAAATTCGTAAGGCGCTCGCCCGACTGCCGTTCGCGTACTCATCCATTACGAAAGGAAAGATTCGGGTGATTCCGGATGTGGAAGTGTTCGATGAGGTTGCCTATCCCGGCGAAAACAATCAATCTCCCTCGCTGGGAGATCTGCGTATTCGCGGACGAATCAACGGAGGAACCTATACATCGGAGGATGGCGTGTTCCGTGGCCCCTACTTTGCCGTCATCAACATCGCCGGGGGATCTTCGATGGGCCAAGTAGCCGACTTCATCCCGTTTTACTCCGACACCACGTTTGATTATCATTTGGTTGAGGCAGTCAACCGAGCCGTCGTTGGGCGTTGGAAAGGGCCCGCGGATGGTCCTTTGCCCGAAGTTTTGGCGTTCGGGGACACTTCAACCGACGCGTACTTGAAGCAGGTGACCGCCGCGCCCGGAGCGTCACCATTTTCGGTATCAGCGGCATCACCGTTTACTAGCCCCGCCGATCGCACCGCAAACGTGGAGCTTTCGACCGTCGCTGATGCGAGTGGTCAAACCGTGTTGCGCTACCACGAGCAGGATTTGGGCAGACACGGAGGGGCTTCGCTGCGTCGCCCCAGCGGAAACGTCGCGGCAATTAGTTTTCAGGCGAGATCCACAGCTAAGGAACCCGTCGCGATTCGGATAAATGGAAGAAATATCTGCCTCGGCCCGAGCCGCACTCCCATTGAAGCCGTCCCTTTCAAATACGACGGCACTTGGCAGACGGTGACCATTCCCGTCTCGGTTGAGGGGGCGGCGGTAGCGGATTTTGCCGTCGTTGCTCCACCCGATGTCGCCCAGATTGGTCGAGCCGCGCTCGGACCGGTTGATGTCGATTTCCGGGGGTTCGAGGCATCCACGGGCGGTGCCGTGGAGATTATTCCGCCGGTAAATTCGGCCGATATGGCCCGGGCCCTAGCCAGCGACACAAACGACGGAGATCGCCTGAATCTGATCAAGTCCAACGATCGTGAATTGCAACTGGCGGCGATTTTGCACGTTCCTTCAACGACTAACAAAGGCATTATCGACCAGCTTCTGGTTTTGACCAATTCCATCGACGCGCAGATTGCTGCGGCGGCGACGCGCCGATACGCCTCATTAGTGTCCCCCGATGTGGCGCGCCCCGAGTTAGTGCGAATTATAAAGTACGGGCTGACGGATCGGGTACGCGGCGTCGCCGCTCGAACTTTGGCAGAAGCACAAGACCCGAAATCGGCGGGAGATATTTTGGTTTTGTTGGCGAACCGAACGGTTCAGACGCGACTCGATGCCGCGGAGGCCCTGGGGCGACTGCCCGGCAAAGAGGCTGGCATCATTCGAATGGCTTTTGTTCAGCAGAGTGACCCGGCGATAAAGTTAGCGGTAACCCAAGCATCGGACCCATCGGATGAGTACCAGATGCGTAAGCTCTTGTGGTCGGCGGTGAATGAACCAAGCGACGAAGTGCGGTTGCAGAGTGCGCTACGCCTGATTCAATCCCCGATTGCGGCTTTTCGCACCGATGGGTACAAGGTGGTTCGCGATGACAGTTACGACGTCCGACGTCGATTTGTCCTCGCGATGGGAGACGATCCCAAGGAGGCTCATCGAGATGCACTTCGCCTGGCGGTAGTGGATTCGTCGGCCCCGGTTCGGGCGGCGGCGGTGGCCGCGCTGGCAAAGCTTCCCCAGGGTATCTCGATGGATGAGGTGGAGAGTCTGTTCCGAGATGAAGATCCACGCGTGCAGGCACAGTTGATCTGGGTGGTTGACCAAAAGAAGTGGATGGTGCCCGCGACTTGGATTGCGATTTTGCGGAAAAGTCCGGTAGAAGCCATAAAGGCGGCCGGCGACCGACTCGGAATGCCTAATTCCAACGGACAATAGAACTAAGACGGTTTATCTTCGGTTAAGAACATCACATGAGTACACCAACGGATCGTAATGAGCGGGCTACGGGCCGCCCCGGAGCGTGGCGCACGTATTTCGGCTTTATCGTGGCGGCGGCCGCGGTTCCCGTCGGCATTGCGGTTCGCGACTTGCGAGACGTTGGCACGGCGATCCCAACCCCAACCTCGCTGGCAGATCGGAATCTCGTCGCGTCGACCCAGCCGGTGACGATCCCCGAAGCGGATTATTTCCGTGACGTCAGCGCATTGCTGAAGCATGAGTACGTGGAACCGGTCACCGACGATCAGAAACTGGCCAGTGGAGCCGTTCGAGGCATGATTTTGAGTCTGAACGATGCGGGCTCATTGTTCTTTGACAAGAATGAATTCAAGACTCTGCTGAATCAGCGAGAGGGCAAATTTGAAGGAATCGGAGCCCAATTCGCCTTGGTGGAACGCGGAGAAATTAATCGCAGCGCCGATCAGACGATGGGCGGACAGCCCCCTGAATCCGCCGAAGAGAGCCTCATGACCCGGCTCCGCATTCCGCGATTAGCGGTGGTTGCGCTGACTCCCGATGGCTCAGCGGCTAAATCGGGCGTGAAGGTGGGAGATCTGGTCTACGAGATTGATCAGCACTGGGTGGCGAATACCGACTTGCTCGTAAAATTTCAACGAGCCCAGGCGGATTACGATAAGAAGAAGATCACGCTGGGTCAGTTGAACACGGTGCGCAAAGAGGTTCGTGAAAAGACCGAACGCGCGCTGATGCCGATGAAGGCGAACGACAAACTGACGCAGGGCGCATCCGGCTCGGTGCGGGTGGTTTGGGAACGCGCGGGTCAAAAACGTGAAACGGTCCTTACGAAATCGCTCACCAATCTGACACCAAATGGCTCGGTCGCCAATGGTGCAGCCATTTTGCGATTTTCAACCGGTGCCGACGAGACCCTCAAGAAGGTTTTGGCCGCCAAAGTGTATACGCTTGACCTTCGGCAATCGGTGGACGGCGATTACGCTACGATGCGGAAGTGCCTAACCCTTGTAACCCCAAGCGGAACCTTCGGGGCGATCACTAGCGAACGGGCGGAAAAACCTACTCCTCTGGCGGTGAAGTCGACTTTGACCAGTCCCCCCAAGCTGAAGCTACTGGTGGATTCGTCGACGCGCGGGGCAAGTTTAATTTTTGCCAAGGTGCTACAAAAGTCGGGGATAGCGGTGGTAGAAGGCCGGCCCGGTGAGGATGCGACGGTGAAAACGACGGTCGCCTTGCCAGATGGCACGGGTTACACGCTGGTCACGGGACGCTACGATGCAAACCCCAAGGGTAAGTCGGTAGCAGCCATCAGCAAAAAACTGGAGGACGTGAACTAATGAAGATTGCGGCTTACTTGGGCATCGCTTTGGTTTTTGGAGGCGTCGGATACGCCTGGCGTGACGTAAAGGCGGGAACACCGATCAATCCATCGTCGTGGCAGCGGCTAGCAGGAGTTACCGACGAACGGAAGGACTCGCCCGAACAGGTGTTCAAGAGTGCCTACCGTCTCATTCGGGACGATTACTACCGACCGGTGAAGGCGGATGACCTTAAATTCGCCGGCATGCAAGGGCTCTTAGCCTCCCTGGGTGATCCTCACACCATGTTCATGCCGCCAAAGCTAGCTTCTCGCTTTAGCGAAGAGACCGTTGGCAACTTCTTTGGCGTCGGCGCTCGCCTCGGAGCGGATCCCCTGGGAGCCAAGGCCGTCACCGTATTCGAAGGTGCCCCGGCCTTCAAGGCGGGAATGCGATCGAACGACGTCATCATCGCCGTAAACGGAAAGAAGGTCGCCGGAATAGCAACCGACGCCATTGTCAGTCAGGTGAAGGGTCCCGAAAATACCTTCGTCACCCTGACCGTCATGCGCTCGGGTTCTGAAAAGCCACTGGAGTTCAAGATCAAGCGGGGCCGCATCACCACTCCCACGGTCGAGAGTAAGGTTCTGGAGGGCAGCAATGTCGGTTATCTCAGCGTGAGTAACTTCGCCGAGCCTACGACCAGCCAATTCGATCACGAATTGGACTCACTCACGGCCAAGGGCATCAAGGGCTTGGTGATTGACGTGCGTGGGAACCCCGGTGGACTATTGGAAACCGCGGCCGAAATGCTGAGTCGGTTTGTCGAGAACAAGACCGTACTCACCATGAAGAAACGAGACGACCAAGAAGTGGTGAAAACGTACTCCGGGGCCGTCCGAGAATGGCCGTACAAGATCGCGATTCTGATGGATGAAAACTCGGCCAGCGCCGCCGAGATCTTTGCTGGCGTACTGCGTGACTACGGTCTCGTGACTCTGGTTGGAACTCACAGCTACGGAAAGGCTTCGGTGCAAAATCTGTACCCGCTGATCGACAAGAGCAGCGCCAAGATCACCATTGCCAAGTACTACTTGCCAAATGGCGACTTCATTGGCCGCAAGGTAGACGACGACGGCGTGTACGTAAGCGGCGGCCTCGCTCCGGATGTGCCCGCCACGCTAGACCTAGACAAAGATCCCATCCCCGGCGATCCGAAAACCGACACTCAGTTAGCGAAAGCGATCGAAGTGGTGTTGAAACACTAACGTCGATCAAGCATTCGCATAGCGAGCCATTAATTCGGGCCACGATCCATTGGTGATCGCGGCCCGAATCTCTTCCATCATCCGCGCGTAGAAGGCCAAGTTGTGGAGGGTCATCAGCCGCGCCCCGGTGGGTTCTTTGGCCTTCAACAAGTGCCGTAGATACGCAGGCGAATACCGACCCGTTGAGGCCGGAAAGGCGCTCTCAGGATCGATCGGGCTCTTCATCTCCGCGTACTGGGCGTTCATCGCGTTCACCCGACCGCGCAGCGTATAAAGCACATGGTGGCGGGCCATTCGGGTCGGCAAGACGCAATCGAACATATCGATACCGCAGGCAACCGCGTGCAAGATGTCTTGAGGATGACCAACCCCCATCAGGTAGCGGGCTTTGTCGGCCGGCAAGAGCGGCGCGGCTAGCTTCACCACCGGATACTGCATCTCGGTCGGTTCGCCAACGCTCACCCCGCCCACGGCAAACCCATCGAAGGGTAATTCTCCCAGAAATGCCGCGCTCTCCCGACGGAGATCCTCGTGAACCCCGCCTTGAACGATGCCAAAGATGGCCGGTCCCCCTTCGGTTCGCCGAGATAGGTTTCGGGGAGCCCACGCGTGGGTTCTCTCCATCGCCCTCGCCGCCGTCTCGCGGGAGCAAGGAAAAGGCGGACACTCGTCCAGTGCCATCGCGATATCGACGCCCAACTGGGTTTGGATGTCAATGCTGCGCTCGGGAGTGAGGCGATGCCGAGAGCCATCAAGATGCGACTTGAATGTGACCCCATCATCGTCAATCTCGTTCATGCTGCTCAGCGACATCACCTGGTAACCACCCGAATCCGTCAGGATGCTGCCCTTCCAGCTCATCAGCTCATGCAGTCCGCCAAACCGCTCTACTAAATCGGCGCCCGGTCGCAGCGAGAGGTGGTAAGTGTTCGCGAGCACCTGCTGGAATCCAAGGGTTTCAAGATCTTGGGAATCGACTGTTTTCACCGTGCCAGCCGTACCGACGGGCATGAAAAATGGCGTCTCAACCGGGCCGTGCGGAGTGTGCAGACGTCCCCGACGAGCGCCGGTATGGGGGCAGATGGCCAACAATTCGTAGGTAACGATGCGGAGAGTTTACTGAGGATCGGCCAAACGGGAATGTTACTTTCTCCCGTCGCGGTAACCTCATGGTAATGGTCCTTGCCTTGAGCGTGCTGACGGTCGGAGCGGCTCTCCAATCGCAAACCCCTCCGAAAAATCCTCTCCCCACCCAACTTCCGCCGGGGACGATGCGTACGCCGCCCGGGACGCAAAAGAACTTCACTGAGCCTCGTATCGTTCGCATTAATCCGTCGTCACCCGACTGGAACGACACCCGCAAAACGCCCACCGAGCTCGCCAAAGCCGCCGACCGCGCCCTCAATCAAGCCAACAAGATTTCCAACAAATGGCGGATGATCATTTCCATTCCCGAAGGGGTCGGAAACGCGGACGGAAAGTGGAGCGTTTACTCCCCTTCTGCCTGGAAGATTGAGGCGATTGACGCCACCGGCAAGGCAATTGACCTCACCACCCGCACCTACGTCGCCGACGGCAAGCGCTGGACCCGCACCGCCATGGGCTCGTGGATTGCCCCGCAACCCATTTCCCGCTGGCAGGCAACCACTCCTAGTTCCAACTTCAGCAAATGGACACGAAGTTTTCCGGTCGCGATGGCCGAGACGGTGGGAAGCCGACGACCGTTCGTGACGGCGCTGCTTCAAGGCGGCGCGGCAAACGGGATGAAATTTAAAGCGCAAGTCCGAACCGTCGGCGAAGGCGGGAAGAGGATCACCAGCTACCGCATCGTCGGCACCGGTGGTAAAGGCGGAACCAATCAAGCCGAAATCGTCTTTGAGTCGTCCCGTGGCCTTCCGGTTACTATCCGTAGCTTCGACGGAAATGCAACCAAACCCTCTCGACTTTTCTGGACCGCCCGATGGGATTTCAGCGCCAGCCAAACCTTCTCCACCAAGGATTTCATTCTGCCCCGTAAGTAACAAATCGTCATGATTGCTACCATTCTTTCGACGTTGGTCTTAGCGCCGTACTCCGTGGCGCTGATGCCGGATCCGGCCATCCCCGCCCTCAATGAACAAAGCGGATTGCTCAAGAGCCGTCAGTACCCCGGCGTTTTCTGGGCTCACAACGACAGTGGGGACCTGGCCCGGATCTTCGCATTTCGTGCCGATGGTCAAGCCGTGGGCGGCAGCAAGAGTAAGCCGTACGAAGGCATCCGCATTGACGGCGCCACGAATAGCGACTGGGAAGACATTACGACCGACGGCGACAACCTCTATATTTCCGACCTCGGTAACAACGGCAATGCCCGGCGAGATCTGGCCATTTACATGGTCCCCGAGCCGAATCCGGACGTCATCAAACACACGTCCGCCCTCAAGCGTATTCCCGTGGCGTACGACGACCAAACGGAGTTTCCGCCGGCGAAAGATTTCCACTGGGATTGCGAAGCCATCTTTTGGCGAAGAGGAAAGCTCTTTGCGATCACCAAGCACCGCGTGGGCCGCGCCCTGCCCGGAACCTCCGCCGCAATCTACGAACTCCGCTCTCAGGATGCAAATCGGATTAACACGTTTCGACGCGTTTCTACCGCCGCCGGATTACCGGGTTGGGTCACCTCCGCCAGCGTATCCCCCGATGGCACCAAGCTTGCTGTCCTCTGCGATCGGCCGAAGAAAGCCCTGCTGATCGTGGACTTGAACCTACCCTCGGCAAAGTGGCTTGCTAACCCGGTCGCAAAGCTGGATTTACCCGCGGAGTGGGGCCAAACCGAATCAGTGACCTGGGACTCGCCAAGCAGTCTCCTGGTGGGCCACGAGACTGCCGACCAGTAACCGGTTCGGTAACATTCCCGGGTGAGTAAACGCCCACTCTTGGCTGAAGATCTGCTTCGGCTTGTCTTTGTTGCTGACCCCCAACCCAGTCCCGACGGATCCACGATTCTCTTTCAGCGAAAGAGAATCGACGAAAAGAAGAAGTACCAAACTTCCCTGTGGACCGTTACGCTCGGCGGCGAGGAGAAGCCACTCACCCGCGAAAAGGGCGGTGCCGGGTCCGGCCGATGGTCTCCCGACGGATCGCAGATCGCATTTGTCGCCGACCGTGATGACTCGGGTCCCCAGATCTATCTGATTCCAGCGCACGGTGGCGAAGCGTTTGCCCTCACCAACATGCCCGAAGGAAGCATCGGAGAGTTTGCATTTTCACCCGACGGCACTCGGATTGCCTTCACCTACCGCGCCGCCGTGCCGGGATTCACGAAAGCCGAAAGCAAGGCCCGCGCCGAGAGCGGCGCCGTGGAACCGCCGCTGATCGCGAACGATGTGAACTACCGCCGGGATGGCGATGGATACTACGCAGATCAACGATTTGCCCTCTATCTAGTTGGCGTTCCGGGTCATCCCGTCGGCAACCCGGTGGACGCAAAGCTACTCTACGATGCCGCCGTGGATGGCGAATACTCGTTCGACTGGCATCCTTTGGGAACTCACCTCATCGTCGCGCATTCTGCATCGAAAGCTCCGTTCAAAGACATCCCGAATTCCCAGCTCTATCAAGTCTCACTAGAGGGTACGGCCGAGCAACTTCCGGGACTCCCGCGCGGCGATAAATCGGTCCCTCGCTACTCTCCCGATGGCCAGTGGATTGCCTATGCCGGTGACGAAGATGAAAGCGATCCGTGGGGAACGCGAAATACCCGGATCTATCTGATGCCCGCCGAAGGCGGAACCCCGATTGACCTAAC
>CANFJD010000017.1 GCA_947447315.1 Fimbriimonadaceae bacterium | reverse complement strand
CGTCGTACTTCACCTCTGCCAAAAAGCCATATTCGGACTGGGTGAGGCCCAAGATCTCCGTGAGGTGGTGTTCGAAGGCGTCCGAATAACCGGTTTTGCCGCTGATGAATTCCATCGAGCACTCGGTGATCGCCTGCACCAGGTTTCGCTGCGCCAGTTCGCTGGCTTGCGCACGAGTTCGAGAGTCCACTTCGTCGCGCAATCGGGAGTCCGTTGCAGCTGTGGTCTCAAATTGGTTCACCGAAGCCAGCGCTTTTTCGCGCGCGTGGCGCGCCACCACTTCGGTGCGGCTCACGGCGTCGTACTTAAGCAGGATGCGCCGCCAGTAGCTGGCCACCGTGTCTTTGCTGATCTCTAGGATCAGCGCAATCTGCTTATCGGTGTTCCCTTCGGCGGCCAGCTCCAAAACTTGCAGCTCGCGACCGGTCGCCTTAGACTCGCGCGGTGCTCTCACCCAGCCAAACCTTCTCTCATCATCATTGATTTACGTCTATATGGTAGCAAATCTGCCGCGCCATTGCCGCCCTTCCCCTCTCCCAATGCTCCCGTGGGGCAAGAAGTTCCTTTCGGGTGGAAAACGGGACAGTCGCACCGGCAAATCAGCGGTGCAACACGATCGCGACTACGTAGCACAAATAAAGAAACCAACTCGAGCGCTTACACAGGATCAATTGGTCTCGTGGAGCCTAGATGTTTCACAGGCCGTTGGCAAATAGCTTATCGTTCTGATATCCCGCGCCTCGACGCCAAGTTGAAACCGAGTATTCGCAAACCTGGCGGGTAGGAATGCTTCCTACCCGCCGGTCCGTTTACGCTGGCTTAACCTCGGCGGGCGGGGGCTCGGCAGGAGGTACCGTTGGCGCCGTGGCCTTTGCCTGGATCATTTGTAGCATTTGCATGCCCATGAGACCGCTGAGGCTGCCTTCGGTGGCGTCGCCACCGCTGATCACCAGATCCGGAATCACCTTGATCTTTCCCTTGGCAATTTCTTCCGTGATCTTGAACCGGGTGAAGTTATCGCCACCCATGGCTTTCACCTGCAGTTCGTAGGCTTCGGCGGTGGATTTACCGATGGCCATGATCTTTTCGGCTTCGGCGAGACCGGTTTTGGCGATCCGCTCGGCTTCGGCCACCGCGTTGAGCTTGGTGTATTCGACCTGGGCACCACCCTTGGCCTTGGTCGCTTCCGCATCCGCGTTGGCGCGCATCTTGGTGGCTTCCGATTCGGCATTCACCTGTAGCTTTAAGCTGGCGGCATCACCCTCAGCCTTCTTAACCGTGGCATCGGCCGTGCGCTGGGCAATTTCCACGCTTTGCTGGGCCTTTACAATCTCCCGCTGCATATCGGCAATCGCGGTTTCCTTTTCCATGCCCTGACGACGCTCTTGCGCCATCCGCTGGGTTTCGTAGGTCTTCTCCTCTTCCTGAGCAATCTTTCGGTCGGTCAGGGTCTTCATGAGCGCCTCCGGCGGCGTGATGTCTCCGATGAGGGTATCGACCGCGTTGACGTTATATTCATCCAGCACCTCGCGAATGTGCTCCTTAGCCGAGGCTTGGCGCTCTTTTCGCGTGCTGAGGAAGCTGATGACGTCGCTATCTTGCGCGCTGTTACGGAAGTAGTTACCAATTGTCGGCTCCAGTACCTGCGAAACCAGGTTCACCATGCTGCCAAAGCGAGCGATGACTTTCGGCGCCTCGATCGCGGGTACGTGGATGATCTGCGACACGTCCAGATTGAAGGGGAATCCGTCCTTACTCCGCACCGTGATGGTGCTGAGGTTTTTGTCCAGATTGTGCGCCTCGGACCGGGCGTTGGCCCAGTTCAGAACGAGGTTCGTCGTCGGCACCAGTTCCACCTTCATGGTGTACTTGTTGATCGGATACTTACCCGGTCCCAACGGCTCCATCCACACGCCGCGGAAGCCCTTGTCGACGATGTTGCCGTGCTTAAACAGCTCGCCGGTGACGTCCTTACCGTCTTCGCCGATGTAAGAAATCACGACGCCGACGTAACCAATCGGAACATCGGTCATGGGAGTTTCCTCAATCTGGATGGCCCAGTTGTTGATGAAGTAGCTACCGGCTAGGATCACCTGCGGCTGCAAACCGCGGTTTCCGCCCTTGGCCAAGAACGTATCTACGTCTTGAAAGTTGTTGTGTCCTTCCACCAGTTCACCGGCAATCTGGCCTTGACGAATCGGAACGCCGTCGAGCGCGGTGACGATGCCCACCATGTTTTCCTTGATGATGGTGATGTCGGTCTGCGTGATCGAGAATGCGAGCGTATTGATTCGGTAGGTACCCGACGTGAGAACGTGGGTTTGCCGACCCTTCTGGCCGCCGCGCTCCAAGAACATGGTGGCGTCCTGAAAGTTATCGCATTCCACCTTGCGGGCCAGGATGTTTCCGGTCGGCAATTCGTAACCGTCGTTTGCTAGCACCAGGCCAACCTTGCCCGGAGGCACAACGGTAAAGGGTTGCATGACCACGGCGTATTGCCACGGCCACATCATCCAGTAGAGTCCGGGAGCAAGCGCCCGGGCCTGAATACCGGCTTCGCCGCGGGTGGCGAGGATTCGACCGTCTGGCAGCGAGCGGTTTCCGCCCACCAGCACGAACTTCTTGGTAACCAAGCCGATGCGGTCTTCGGGAACAATCACCATTCCCAAAACCAGCCGCAAAATGGGCTTGAAGAATACGATGAGAAGGATGGGAATGAGGACCCACCAAAAGCCAACCAGCGAGTCGGCCGAGAACGTTTGGGCAATTTGCATTATGTAGGTGACGCCGCCGTAAGTTTGCCAAACGGCAAATGCCAAGCGGTGCCTCCAAAGAGAAATTATGTATGTTCCAACGGTTGCGAACGTAGGTCGGACGCCGCACCCATGGTACTTTCGACTTTAGACCTGGGTAGCGGAGCCATCCAGACCCCGAGCCCGTCAGGGTCTGGATGTAGACCTACCGGCTAAGTTAGGGCTTGGCGGGAGGATCGCCGAACATCTTGCCCAGACTTTCGGCACCTTTGATGACACCATCGACCATTCCGCCGAGGTCAATCTCCTGCACCTTCGCATTAGTGGGGAAATTGGCGCGCAGAGCACTCGGGTCTACGTCATTCCCAAACCGCATTTCCATCAGCACCGTCTCTCGGTAGCGCCCGTTTCCATCGGGGGCCGAGACTTCCATTCGGTACGGCAAATCGGTCGAGGCATCCACCCGAAATGTGATCCGATCGGTCTGCTTTGCCGATGCCAGTGCCACATCATAGACCCGACGCGTGCCTTCAAAGTGAACGGGCGAAATCTGAACCTTGTCGGTGCCGTTCTCCTTTTGATAATCGCTTAGGATTTTCTTGATGTCCATCTGCTTGAGGCCCTCCGCCATTCCAGCCTTGACACCCTTAGCAATCTCTTCCATCGGCAAATACTTCCCAAACTTCATCCGAGTAATGGTCTTTTCCTCGGCATCATAGATCGAAAGCTTTCCCGTCCGGAATTCCAACACGGCTCCTTCGTTCGTCCGCATGGTCACCGTTCCATCCTGACCGGCGATGCTCAGCGAACCCGAATCGCCCGCTTCTTTACTCTCAATGCGGAACTGAAACGCGTTGGTCTGATCGACAGCACGAACAAACTCGTCCAGCGTCTTCGCCTCACTTTTAGTGGGCATGAGAACGAGAATTCCGGTGGCAACCGCGGCAAATCCAATTGCTACCATCGATAGTCTCCCTACCCAAGGCGCCTTCCGCTCCTTGGTCACCCGCGCCGCAAACCGCAGTTTACGCAGCATCTCGGGCGATGGTTCGGGATCAGTGACGAGGGAATTCAAAGCTTCGTGAATATCTTTATCTTCGTTCATACATTTTCTCCGTGAGTGGCCAGGGCCGCGCGCAGACTCTCCCGTCCGCGCTGCAGCAGGCTATTAGTGGCAGCAACCGATCGGCGAATCAGTTGGCCGACTTCTTCGGTGCTGAGCCCGTTGACGTATTTCAGAATCAGCACTTCACGCTGATCTTCGGCTACGCGGTTGATAGCCTCTCGGGTAGTTAATTGGTCGGCGCTGGGAGTTTGGGTGGCTCCGTACCCCTCGGCATTTGTGATCGGCTCTTCGGCGCGGCGATACTTTCGGCGATGACGATCCGCCACCTTACGACGAGCCACCGCTAGCAGCCAGTGTCGCTGGTTATCGGCGTGAGCCACCTTTCGAAAGTCACGAAAAGCCGCGGCAAACGTCTCCATGACAATGTCCTCGGCGTCTTCTCGATGAGAGATCCGCGCCTGAACAAACCGCCACACATCCGCGGAGTGGATGGTAATCAGTTCGTCTGGTGTCGTAGCGCGAGAAATAGCTTCAGGTTCTATAGTGACCATATTAGGGGGTTTTTGCCACCGGAAAACAGTAGCGATCCCCTCGGTCCGGGGCGTTGGTGTTGGGCTCATGCTTCAAAAAGGAATTTCCTCCTCCAGATATGCAGTCGCACAAGACCCCGCAATTCTATCGGATCATCCAAAGGTCCTACCATCTGGCGTCTATGATTTCTAGGCGTAGAAGAATAGATCTTTTTAAGTGACGAAACTCTCTAAATTGACCATAATGAGGATGTGAAAGTGGTCAGCCTGCACGAAGTAAAGGCTCACTTTTCGGCCATCGTGAAAGAAGTCGAGGCTGGAGAAGTTGTGGTTGTCACTCGGCATGACAAGCCAGTCATCGAAATGCGTTCAATTGTCGGCTTGGATACTCCCGAATTGGGCGCATTTGCATTCCCGGAAGCGGCGAACATTTCTGTTGACTGGACGGATGATGAACTTGGGGATCTGTTCGGGCCGACTTTTCTGACTAAATGAAACTTCTGCTGGATACCAATGTCTTCATTTGGGCCTCCATAGACCCCGACCGGCTAAGTCCCCGGGCAACCCGTGAAATATCCAATCCATATAACCAGCGCTACGTCAGTATCGCCTCGTTTTGGGAAATGCAGATCAAGCAGGACCTGGGAAAGCTACCGCTTCCAGGTCGCATCAACGAATACGGTTCGGCGTGGATGAAAAAGTTGGCCGCTGAGATGTTGCTGATCGAATTGCCCCACATTGGCAAACTGGCGGATTTGCCTCCCCACCACCGAGATCCGTTTGATCGGATTATCCTCGCTCAAGCGAAGTTTGGGAATTTTGACGTGGTATCGGCAGACTCGAGTTTTTCCCTCTACGACATCGCTTTAATTTGGTAGCCCAGGCATTGGTGGCTAGAAATTGGATGATGCGAAGAAAATTTGGCTCCCCGACATGGATTCGAACCACGATTAACTGAGTCAGAGTCAGTCGTCCTACCGTTAGACGATCGGGGAATGCAAGGCCTAAGTTTCAATAATACCCCGTAGGCATGGAATCTTTGGCATATAATCCAAACATGCTCGCTACCGTCGTCTTCGCGATTGCCCTGCAAACTGCCCCGGCCCAAGCCACCAAGTCCGACGCGGTGCCTAGTGCAGATCTGGTGGTGCAACGCGCTCAAGTGGCCGCCAAAGCTGCCGGTAAAAACGTGATGGTTTTGTTCCACGCCTCCTGGTGCGGTTGGTGCCACAAGCTTGACGATTACATGGCCCTTCCCGCGGTGAAGCCGTTGTTCGCCAAAAGTTACGAGATCGTGCACCTCACGGTTCTGGAGAACGACGCGCACAAGGCCGATGAGAATGCCGGTGGAGAAGCTTGGTTAGACAAGTTGGGCGGAAAAAATCAAGGAATTCCGTACTTTGCGATGTTGAGTCCAGCCGGAAAAGTATTGGCCGATAGTCGGGCCGGCGGCAAGCAAAACGTTGGATTTCCGGCTGCGCCCCAGGAAGTTGCCCACTTTTTGGACATGCTCAAGAAGACCTCAAAGCTCAATGTTGCCGAACTAAAAACCGTCGAAACCGAGCTGTTATCAGCAGGAAAAAAGTAAGAAGTTCCCGGACCTTGGTCCGGAGCTAGTAAACTCGGTTCCGTTCATGGATAAACCAGGCGGAACCGTTGTGATTGATCGAACTTCGCCACAGGACATTCAAATGCGCGAGCTTTTCGTGCAGGTGGATGAATTACCGGAAGCTTCCCTTAAATTCGGTCAGTCGCTCGAACTTGAGCTAAACGAAGGCACCCATCGGGTGAAAGTTACCAATCGGCTCACCACCCAGCGGGCCGAATTCACCGTTCGAGGCGAAGAAACGGTGCGATTTGACGCCGCAAATGTCCCGGCGGGCGCGTTCTTTGCTCCGTTGCTGGCCCTGGGCGCCGGTGGCTACAAGGTCTCCTTGAAGCGGATCTAAGTTAGCCTAAGCAGATTCGCGCATTTGGGCGGCCGAGACCATGATTGGCTTCCGGTTACCATCAATCACGCCGCGTGGAATTACCACTCGCTCCGTATCGCCATGACTTGGGGCGTCGAACATCACGTCCCGCATGATCTCTTCCAGAATGCTGCGCAGGGCGCGAGCTCCAGTCTTGCGACGAAGGGCCTCACGAGCAATCTCAACCAGGGCGCTCGGCTCAACCACCAGTTCAATTCCTTCCATTTCGAACAGCTTTTTGTACTGGCGAATCAGTGCGTTCTTCGGCTCCGTCAAAATCCGCACGAGTTCCAATTCGTGAAGTGGATGGAGTTGCACGAGCACCGGTAAGCGGCCGATGAATTCCGGTAGGAGGCCGTACTTCACCATGTCAGCCGATTCTGCCCGGGGAAGCACCGTGTCTGCGGCGGCCACATAGCGAAAGCCAATGCTGCGGTGGGCGACTCGCTCCTGGATGATTTTTTCGAGACCTTCGAAGCTGCCAGCGCAGATGAAAAGGATGTTTGTGGTGTCGATCTGGATCGAGTTTTCGTTAGGGTGCTTCCTGCCCCCCAGCGGGGGAAGTGTAGCCAGCGTTCCTTCAATGATTTTGAGGAGTCCCTGTTGTACGCCTTCACCGCTCACGTCGCGCGTAATGGAAGGATTTTCTCCCTTGCGACCAATCTTATCGATCTCGTCGATATAAATGATGCCGCGTTCGGTGAGGCGACGCGGGTCACGATCTCCCATGCGCTCGGCCGCTTGGTAGAGCCGAGCAAGGACGTTTTCTACATCTTCGCCCACATATCCTGCCTCGGTAAGGCTGGTGGCGTCGGCGATGGCGAATGGAACGTGGAGGATACGAGCAAGGGTTTGCGCGAGCAGGGTCTTCCCGCTGCCGGTTGGTCCGATGAGGAGGACGTTGCTCTTGGCAATTTCCACCCCGTCGTCTGGGGCCCGCAGTCTTTTCAAGTGGTTGTAAACGGCGACCGAAAGTGCCCGTTTGGCATCTTCTTGGCCAATTACGTACTCATTCAGCGTGTCGTAGATTTGCTGGGGCTTCCAAGTGCTGGCTTCGTGAGCGGGGTTGCCGGTCGAGATGGATTTTGGGACTCTCCCCGAATGAACACTCGGGGGAGCGCCCGGCTCATCGTGCCTCAGAATCTCAAGACTGAGATCAATGCACTCTGAACAGACCGCGCCATCGAGCCCAACGATGAGCTGAGGCACATTATCTCGCCTCCGCCCACACAGGGCACAATGATCGCGGCGTTCGACGTAATCCATGCGGTCTAGATAACAGACGTGCGAGGACGGATAACTTGATCGATGATTCCGTATGTGGCCGACTCATCGGCGGACATCCACTTGTCACGATCACAATCGGCCGTTACGGTAGCTACTTCCTTGCCGGTGTGAAACGCCAAGATCTCCATGAGGCGATTCATGAGAAGCTGGGTCTCCGCCACTTGCACGTTGATGTCGGCGAGGGTGCCACGGAATCCCGAGCTCACTTGGTGAATCATTACGCGAGAGTTCGGAAGCGCCGAGCGCTTGCCCTTGGCTCCCCCCGCCAGGATGATGCTCCCCATGCTAGCGGCGATGCCTACCACCGTGGTGGCAACGTCGCACTTGATGTGCTGCATGGCATCGTAAATGGCGAGACCATGGTAGACCGAGCCGCCAGGAGAGTTGATGTACATCTCAATATCGGCGTTGGGGTCTTGGCGCTCGAGGAATAGAAGCTGAGCAACGATGACATCGGACATCATGTCGTCGACCTCGCCGCGCACAAAGATGATGCGGTCTTTTAGCAGTCGGGAAAAAAGGTCGTAACTTCGTTCGCCGCGCGAATCCTGTTCCACCACATAGGGGATTAACATGAAGTGATCATACTCGCCAGATTACGGACGCGTCGGCACGAATTGCCTATCCGAGACATCTCGGAGCTGGGAGTTTGCCGCAACCGCGACACAAACGAAGCGGATGTTGTGAGCCTGCCTGGAAAGATGACGTAGCACGGCATTCCGACCCGAAAATCTAGTTTGATCGACCTCGGCCGCTCGCTGACTTACCAACCATCGTCATGTTTTCGACTCACTTGGACCTTTTCAGAGGTCAACAGCTGATAATCCTAGGATTGAGATTCACGGCAGAAAGCACAGCCAAGCTTGGGAGTTGAACCGAAGTTGATTCGGAGGCGATGCATGTGTCATACTCTGCTCTTGCGTCGGTACGCCCCTTTCGGGTTGCGTAATCGGGATGACGCGGTGGAAACGATGTACGCAATTGTAAAGACGGGCGGAAAGCAGTTTAAAGCAGCCAAAGATGACATTCTCGTGATTGAGAAGATCGAAGGCGAAGCGGGAACCGCAGTCGAATTTAATGAAGTTTTGCTGGTAGTAGACGGCGAGAACACCCAGTTCGGTGCGCCCTTCCTTGCCGGTACGGTAGTAAAGGCGGAGATTATTCGTCAGGCGAAGGCAAAGAAGATCAATGCTTTCAATTACAAGCCGAAGAAGAACGAACGAAAGCGCTGGGGACACCGCCAGCCTTACACTCACGTCCGCGTGACGGAGATTGTCGGCGCGTAAGGCCGAGGAGCAATTATAAATGGCACATAAGAAAGGTCAAGGTTCCACTCGAAACGGTCGCGACAGTAAGCCGAAAATGCTCGGCATCAAGCGATACGGAAACCAAGTTGTTAATGCCGGCGAAATTTTGGTTCGCCAGCGCGGTACGCAGTTCCACCCGGGTCCGAATGTAGGCATCGGTGTGGATCACACCCTGTTCGCGCTCACGGCCGGATACGTTCGGTTCGAGGGGCCGGAGAAGAAGCGACGAGTCGCTGTGTACTCCGAGCCGGTTCTGCCGCCAGCCGCGTAAGAATTCTTTCCACCGTAATCCTAAAGCCTCATGTCGACTATGACATGAGGCTTTTTCATGCAACATTTGACCTTCCATTGCGGCGGAATTTCTAAATATCCGGTTTTTCCTGCCAACGCCTAAGTATAGTAATCCTCGTATTCGTGTGAAATGTATGAAATCAACGGGGAATCCAACCTGCTTTAGTTTCGAGGACGCGTTCTACGGCACTTCCACTCTAGGAGAGCGGGGGCAACTCGTAATCCCTGCCGAAGCTCGGGCCGAACTGGAACTGAGTCCCGGAGACAAAATATTGTTCATGCGACACCCTGTGCACAAGGGTTTGATGCTGTTCAAGCTCACCCATGTGAAGCAATTCTTGGACGATTTCACCAACGGACTCACCGCAATGGAAAGTAAAAATCAAACAGAGGAAGAAATATGACATCGGCTAGCGCTGCATTCGCCGCTTTTTCGGCAATGTTCCAGGCTAGCCCCACTACCGGTCCGCTTACTCTGGACCAGGCGGTGGCAATCGCTGAGAAGCAAGCCTTTTCAATCTTGGTTCAGCGATCCGCCGTTGAGAAAGCCGCTCTCGGGGTCGGGGTCGCAGAGGCCGCCTACATTCCTAACATCGCAGCGAACGTGAATGCTAATCGATTTGACTCCGCCACGTACTCAAATTTCGGTGGATCTTCGATACTTACGAATCCGAGAGACACATCGGCAGTCAGCGCCAGCATATCATTCCCGCTGGATGTGAATGGCAGTCTCAAGAACCGGCTGCGTTCTGCCCGAGAGCTTCGACGAGCTTCGGAAGAAACGTTGCAAGCGCGCCTCCGGGATGTGCGGCTAACGGTGCGGCAGGCCTATTTCGGCGTATTACGTGCAAAAGCGGCAGTCGTCGTTCAACAGCAAGCTCTCGAACAGGCTGTGGCCCAGCGAGACCAGGCTCGCCTTCAATTTAAAGGCGACCAGATCGCACGTGTGAATGTTCGCCGCTATGAGGCTCAAGTCGCGCAATCGGAATCCGACCTCATCGCCGCCAAAAACTCACTGGATCTTGCGAAAAATGGTCTCAACCAGACGCTGGCTCGACCAATAGACACGGCCGTAGAGTTGATTGATATCACCGCTCTGACCGAGGTTCGGGTTTCGGTTGACGATGCGGTGGCTACGGCAAAAACCATTCGTCCGGAAGTCCGGTCGCTGCTGAATACGATTCAGGCACTGGAGAGCTCTCGCCATGTCACCGAAGCGAGTGGCGCCCCGTCGCTTAGCATCGGAGGTCAGTACCAGCGGAGCCTGGGAGACATTGGTGCAACCAGCCAAAGGTCGTCGATGGTCGGGGTCATCCAGCTCAGCATCCCGATTTCGGCGGCAGCAACGGTTAGAAAGCAAGTTCAGCAGGCTCGCCAGGATGAACTTCAGGCGAAACTTCAGCTCGCCGAACTGCAACTTGGAATCTCCGCCGATGTTCGAGCCGCCTACACCAATTTGCAGAGTGCGAGCGCGCGGTTCAAGAGTGCCACCGAGCAAGTTTCGCTCGCGGAGGAGGTTTACCGAATCGCTCAAATCCGACGCGACGCCGGCGAAGGAACCTACGTGGAAGTCATCGACGCCCTTACTGACCTCACTCGAGCTCGAAATCAACTCAACAATGCCCGGTTTGATTACCTCGTGGCCTACTCGCAGCTGCAGCGGGCAGTTGGATCAGATACTCTGACCGCCCCCGCATCCTCCAACGATCAACCAACCCCAAAGATGGCGAATGTGCCTTCTGGAGACCACAAACAGTGAAAAATACTCCTTTACTACTTCTCGCCATTTCTCTCGTTTCCGTCTCCGTGATGGGCATTGGTTGCGTCGATCGCGGCGCCCAAGCGACGGCCAAGCAAACGGGAGAGATCGTTAGCGATCCGTCGACCACCGTTCAGCTCGCATCGGTTGAAAACCGCGGCATGCGCGAGACGGTTGAAATCACCGGGCAAATTAGCAGCGGCGATGAGTCACAGGTTGGCGCGAAGAATTCGGGCCGACTCCTCACAGTGAACATCCAGGATGGTTCCCGGGTCGAGGCAGGACAAGTGTTGGCCGTGCAAGACACGTCGCAATTGCAGGCTCAATTGCAACAGGCATACGCACAAGTAGCCGCAGCTCAAGCCAATTTAGCATCCAGTCTCAAAACGCTATCGGTCAACCCGCAACGGACGTCCGCGGCCGTCGCTCAGGCGCAAGCTCAGGTTCGGCAAGCCCGCGCTGCCCTCCAAAAAGCGGTGAATGGATCTCGTCAGCAAGAGAAGCTCCAAGCCCAAGCGAACGTGGAATCGGCCAAGCAAAATCTGGCGACCCAACAAAAGGAACTCGACCGCGTCGTCAAACTGGTCGCCGAGGGCGCTGTTGCTCAGAACCGACTTGATCAGCAGCAAAATGCCACTGCCTCTGCGAAGGCCGTTTACGACTCCGCAGTTCAAACACTCAGTCTCCTCAACGAAGGTAGCCGGAAGGAAGATTTAGACTCCGCCCGGGCCAACGTTCAGCAAGCAGAGCAGGCCCTTAAGACGGCCCAGGCAAACAAGGAACTGGACGGAACCTTTCAGGACCAGGTGAATGCTTACCGCGCTCAAGTGGCATCGGCCCAGGCAAACGTTCGCGTCATTCAGCAACAGATCGATGATGCTACGATTCGCGCCCCATTCTCTGGCACCATCAGTGGTCGTCCGGCCCAGGCCGGGACCGTTCTAGGACCTGGGGCATCCCTCGCCCGACTGGTGAGTGGAGACGGCTACTACTTTGAAGGGCAAGTGCCAGAACAACTAGTGGGCAAATTACTTCCCGGGGCTTCGGTTCAGATCAAGGTGGATGCAGTAAATTACACGACCGCCGGTACCGTCATATCAATCAATCCGCTCGGTAGCTCAATCAGTCGTCAGTTTAGTACGCGCATTAGCCTCTCCACTCCGCCGGCGGGATTGAAGCCCGGCATGTTTGGTCGAGGCGAAGTGGTACTTCAAAATGTGCCGAACGCCACCGTAGTACCAGTTGCATCCGTCGTCAAGCGAAACGGCAAGCAGGTGGTCTTCACGATGGAATCAGGAGTGGCGAAAAGCAATGAAGTAACGCTTGGTATAGAACTGGCTGGCTACGTTCAGGTGACGGGGCTGACCGTCGGTACGAAGATTGTCGTTAAGGGTCAAGAGAGTCTGGACGACGGTAGCAAAGTGAAGGAAGCAAGTGACAAGGCTGCGGCGGGACCGACCGGCTAAAGGAAACGTGCACGCAGTACTGGTGAACTCATGAACATAACCAAAACAGCCATCACCCGGCCGGTATTCATATTCGTGCTGATGCTAGCCACCATTCTGATGGGGGTTATTAGCTATAACGGGATGCGGAAGGAGCAGAACCCGGACGTCAGCTTCGGTGTCGTGACCGTGCTTTCCATCTATCCCGGCGCTAACCCAGATTCAGTCGCGACGTTGGTGTCCCGACCGATTGAAGAGGCGGTCACCGGCGTTAACGGGGTGCGAGATGTTATCTCAACATCTGCCGAAGGCCGTAGCGTTGTCACGGTCCAATTTGAGATTGGTGTGGATCAGGATGTCGCGCTTGCAGACGTCCGGGCCAAAGTCGACGCCATTCTGAACAAGCTACCGACAGACGTTGAAAAGCCGACGATCTCGCGGGTGGATACGTCGTCCACCCCGGTCATTTACCTGGCACTGTCGGCGAAGGCCCTTTCCAGTCGCGACCTGCGAACGCTCGTCGATGACAAACTGAAGGATCGATTCGCCCGTATCACCGGTGTTTCGGAAGTCGGTGTCATCGGCGGCGATATCCGGGAGATTCAAGTGGCGGTCCGGAAGGATCAACTGCTGCGATACGGCGTCGGCTTGTCCGACGTTCAAAAGGCCGTGGCTGGGTCGACGGTTAACATCCCAGCCGGCCGAATCGTGCGGGGCGACAGCGAATTCTCGGTCCGCGTACCGGGAGAATTTACCAATCCCGCTCAGCTGAGAGACCTCGTATTCACCGTAAGCGATCCGCAAAATCCGCAGGCCAAGGCCAAACTTGTTCGCCTTGGCGACGTCGCGACGATCACCGACGCGACCGCCGAAAGGACGTCTTACTCCACACTTGACGGAAAAGACACCGTCGTCATCGTGCTTAACAAAGCTAAAGAAGGGAACGCGATCGAGATCGCGGCCCAGGCTCAGTTAGCTGCGAAGGAACTCGAGACCACGTACAAGGATGCTGGGCTGCGATTCGTTGTCACCCAGAACCAGGCACGCACGATTCAAGAATCGCTTGACGACGTAAACCTCGCGGTCTACTTTGGCATCTTCTTGGTGGCCGTCATTGTCCAGTTGTTCCTTCATAACGGACGCGGCACCATCATCGTCGCAGTGGCGATTCCGACATCCATCATGGGCACGTTCTTCGCGCTCAAGATGGCTGGTTTCACCATCAATAACCTCACGATGATTGCGCTGTCGCTTTCCATCGGTGTGTTGGTCGATGATGCGATCGTAGTCCTCGAGAACATCTACCGCCACCTAAAAATGGGCGAGAATCCGCGTCAGGCGGCGCTCAACGGACGGGCCGAAATTGGAGTTGCCGCAATCGCGATTACTCTCGCCGACGTGGCGGTATTTCTACCGATCGCATTCCTTGGGGGCATCATCGGTCAGTTCTTCCGACCGCTGGCCCTCGGATACGTGTTCGCCGTTCTGTTCTCCCTGTTTGTCAGCTTCACGCTCACGCCGATGCTTGCGAGTCGCTGGTATCGCCAAGGCGAGAACCTCGAAGAACCCAAAGGGAGATTCTCCCAGGCATTTGAACGCTGGTTCGGGCGGGTTGAGCATCGTTACCGCGTTATTCTCGAATGGGCTCTGAAGCATCGATGGGGTGTATTCGTGGTTGGAAACTACGTTCTCATCTCCGTTTTCATGGCCATTCAAGGATCCGTCATGGGGAACTTGAGCGAAGCTGCGCACCGCGCGGAAGGCATCGGGAAGTTCGTTTTTGGGATCGGAGTGATAGCATTCTTGATCAACCTGATCGGATATCGCCGCCTCAAGCCGATGTTGATCGTCAATTCGCTGATTCTGGTGGCTCTCCTGCCGCTCACTGCCGTAATCGGCTTTAAGATTCGGGAATGGAAGCAAGAAGATCTGTTTAAGGTGCAGTTCTTCCCGGCGAGTGACACCGGTACCCTCGGGATTAATATCCAGATGCCTCCAGGGCGATCACTTGCGGCTACGCAGGCCGTCGTTGATGAAGTAGAACGGCGGGTTCAAGGTATCCCCGAGATCAAGTATCTGCTAGCAACCATTGGGTCGCAGGGCGTAAGTCAATTCCAGGCGGGTAGCTCAGGTTCAAACTACGCCCAGGTTCAAGTTTCCCTTTACGAGAAGAAAGCTCTTCTGGACTATCTGCCGTGGGCTCATCACGGTGAAGAATTACGCACCCGTAGTACGGATCTGGTCTCCGCAGAGATTATCCAGAAGGTTGGTCGCGTGGCGGGGGCAGAGATCCGCGTCGCTCCGACAGATAGCTTCGGTGCTGGTTCCGTCATTCAGTTGTCTCTGAGTGGTCCCGATCGAGACGTCATCCTGGATACAGCGGCAAAGATTAAGCGCGGTTTCGCGAATGGCGCGGTGGCTGGCGTAATTAACGCCGATATCAGCTCAAAACCCGGTAAGCCGGAACTTCGGGCTGATCCCGACCGAACTCGGCTCGCCGATGCTGGCCTCTCCGTCGCGGATGTGGCAAACGCATTGCGCATAAGCTACACCGGCGACGACAACACCAAGTATCGCGAAGCAGGACGAGAATACGACATCCGGGTGATGCTCGACTATGCCGACCGAAACAACCCCGACATTCTGAGCCAGGTTCCAGTTCGGTTCCGGCAGGGTGAGCCGATCTATCTCAGTTCAGTCACCACTTTGACGGATGGAACAAGTATCGATAACATTACGCGTCGGAACCGACAGGAAGAAGTCCGCGTAACTGCCGACCTTCTACCCGGCTACGCCGCCGCTAACGTGCAGAACCAGATCAATGCCTGGATCGCAAAGGAGAAGATCATTCCGGAAGGACTCGCGATTAAGCCGCTGGGCCAGGCCGAAAGTCAGGCCCGCGAACAAACGGCCTTGGTAGCGGCAATCTTCCTGGGGCTGCTGCTGGTTTACATGGTGTTGGCGTCGCTTTACGACAACTGGCTGTATCCCTTCATCATCCAGTTCGCCCAACCTCAGGCATTCGTTGGTGCCCTCCTGGCGCTCATGATCACCAACAAGCCGCTCAACCTGGTGGGATTCATCGGATTGATTACCTTGATTGGACTGGTGGGTAAAAACGCGATTCTGTTGGTGGACTACACCAACACATTGAGAAGCCGCGGACGAAATCGACACGATGCTCAGGTGGAAGCGGGACCGACGCGTCTTCGACCGATCATGATGACGACGCTCGCTTTGATTCTCGGAACGCTGCCGATCGCGCTTGCGATTGGCCGTGGTTCCGAATTCCGCGAGACGATCGGCATCATCATTATTGGCGGAATTTCGCTGTCGACGATCCTTACCCTGGTGGTCATTCCTTGTTCGTACAGCATCTTCGATGACTTGTCGAACTGGATCACCTGGCTGCGGACTGGTCGAAAGGGTCGTCCGAGCGACCTGCAAGACCTGCACTTCCGTAACGTCGGTCACGAATTTGACGACGTCCCATCGGAATCCGGTCCGCGGGCAGCCGTCTAGTCCCGCTCAAAAAATTGCCCTTTCCTTCGAAAAGTTGGGAAGGGCTTTTTTGCGCCGAAAACTCCAGATGGTTTAGGTGAAGCGTAGTAATCTCACCGTCAATGGGTCTGGTTCACATTGCCTTCCTAAGCACGTCATTCGCTGACATTCCAAAAGCTGCCCCCTCCTTGCCACAAGTTTTTGATGCGGTGAGCCTGAAGCGATACGTATATCCACTGGCCAACCCAATCGCGTGTCCCAAGGTTACGATTGACACTCGAGATTTCCCGTCGGCTAAGCCTTGGGCGGAAGCCGCAAAATCGGTGGTGGAGAATTGGTTTACGCCACTGACCCAGTTGCTGGCAACCGATGGCTACGATCCCATTACGCGGGTGAAATCAGGATCGGCTTTTCGCGTCCCGAAAGGTATTACTCTTATATTCAAACCTACGCTTGAGGTTCCGGCGTACTGCGTGGGTAGCACGATCACCATAAACGGGGCGTGGATCTCGGCGCATCCCGACGACTTGGGGATGGTGGTTCACGAACTCACCCACGTGATCCAGCAGTATCCGAACAGTCCAACGACCCCGGGCTGGCTTGTCGAGGGAATCGCCGACTACACGCGTTGGTGGAGGTACGAGCCAGAGCTTCATGCTGGCGCGGGTCGGACAAAGATCAATCCCGCAAAATCCAAATACACGGACGCCTATCGCACCACTGCGGTTTGGTTAGCCTGGGCCGGTCGGAAATACAACTATGCTTTGGTCCCTTGTCTTGATAAGGCAATGCGCGACGCACGAGATCCGATGCCGCTGTTCGCCAAGCTTACAGGGAAGAACGCCGACGATCTATGGCAAGAATTCGTCACGGAGGTGAAATGATTTCCATCGTCACCGTTGTCGCGACATTGCTGGCCCAGACCTACCAATCTGGTCCGACTAGTCCCGATGGGATTGGCAAGTTTTATTACGGACGGGAAATAGCTCAGGTGATGGGTCACCAAGGAGCGAGTTGGCTAGATCGACCAGAGCGCGAGGCTGAAGAGGCACCAAGCCTTCTGATTAAGGCGCTCAAGCTGCGTCCTGGCATGCACGTAGCCGATATTGGGGCAGGAACGGGGGCCCTTAGCTTTCCGATGGCAAAACAGGTAGCACCGGGAGGAGCCGTCTTCGCGGTGGAGATTCAGCCAGAACTACTGGACATCATTCGAACCCGATCCAAGAAGAATGGCGTAAAAAACGTGAAAACGGTTCTGGGAACCACAACCAATCCGCAAGTTCCGGCAAATTCTATGGACCTGATGTTGATGGTGGATGTCTATCACGAATTTGACTTTCCGCGCGAAATGGTAACGAACATGATCAAAGGGCTGAAGAAGGGTGGTCGGCTCGTGCTGGTCGAGTACCGGGGAGAAGATCCTGAAGTGCCGATCAAGCCGCTTCACAAAATGACGGAGGCTCAGGTGCGAAAAGAGCTGACCGATTTTCCGCTTGACTTTGTACAAAATGACGGCGTCTTGCCGCGCCAGCATATTCTCACGTTTCGCAAGCGTTAAGGCAGACGATCCTCAGGGAGCGCCAGTTTTCAAACGAAGCGGTTACTAAAGATAAAAAGAAAGCCCGATCCTGGGGAGAGGACCGGGCAAAGGTAAGCAGAATCAAGTGACCTATGAAAGGAAGGAATGATGTGCTAATCAAATGAAAGCATCTATATTATCAACCACAGAAGGTCCAAAACTACTGGTATTATTTCGCCATGAGTGGTATTTTGACGAAGCGCGATGGCGTGAGGCAATTCTTAAAACACTCTTAGCCAGAATGTAGGGAACGATGCGTTATGAACTCGCAAACCTTGGGGCGCCGCCGACAACAATCTTCATCGGCGACGGCACGTTGGGCGAAGATCACCGTCAATGGGTGCAGGCGACGGACCGATGGATGGCTATTTATTACCAACACATCAATTTCGTCACCATAAATACCCAGGGGTACGGCGTGGAGCCTGGAGATATCGCTTTTTTCGCTCCCGGAAGCAAAGGAGGGCATGCTCAAACCGGAGCCGAATGTCCGTTTCATTTCGTTCGCTTCGACCTACCAGCTAATTCAGGCTACAAAGCGGCTATCCCGCAGGTCGTGAAGAATCAGCCAGACGTGTTGACCGGGATGCAGCGGGCTGCTGACCGCGTCATTGACACCACGGACCATGCCCGTGCGTTTGTGTGGAACTTGGTCTGCGCGGTATCTCAGACGACGGCGGTCCTACGTGGGAACGAAGTGCTCTACGAAGCGGAAGCCTTCATTCGACAGCATCTTGGGGATAAGATCAGCATCCCTGAATTGGCGGAAAGCGTGGAAAGTTCTCCGCGCCAATTGCTCCGCGCGTTTCGAGCAGAATACGGCATCACGGTCCAAGAATACATTTTGCGACAACGTGTGCAGGAAGCGGCGCGACTGCTGCTTAACACCGATCTGTCAATAAAAGAAATTGCTAATCGCACCGGCTACGGCGATCTTCACCACTTTAATAAGGCGATGCGGCAAACGACCGGATTGGCCCCGCGGGAATATCGCCGGGTCGGGCGGGTACCGCGGACCCGGTCGTAAGTTATCGCTTCACCGATGCCCGGCGCTCAAGTTTGTTCCATCCGGTACGTGATCCTCGAATCGCCGTCAAGAGGCTCTTGTAAACCACTCCGTACATCACCTGTCGATAAACAAACCGTTGAATGAACAACCAAGCGAGCGGCCACGGCTTCCTCCGTTCCCATCGAAAGGCCACCAATCCGCTGATCAACTCAACGAGGAAGAACAGTCCGTAGAGAGTGAGGACCACCATCAGGTTTTGAGTTGCCTGAGGTAGCGGGCTGAGTTCCGTAGCGGTTCCCGCGGCTTGGTACGCCCAAACAAAATTGAGCAGTGACCAACCCACTTGCAGATCTACTAACGGAGCAAGGGCCATAAACACCACCTGGAATAGCCAAAGCGAAGGCAAGGCGAAAATGCCAAACCAGCCATAACGCCCCAAGGAGCTACGATGTTTCCAAAGACACTGCAGAGTGCCGTAGGCCCATCGAAAGCGTTGCTTGAAGAATGCTGATAACGACTCCGGTGCTTCGGTGAAGGCGAGGGCGGCATTCTCCGTTTCGATGCGGTATCCCGCCTCTCGAATCCGCCATGTAAGGTCCATGTCTTCCGCCAGCGTATCGGTTTGGTATCCACCCACATCCGCTACTACCGTTTTCCGCCAAGCGCCGATGGCCCCGGGAACCACGGTGACTGCATTGAGCACGGCGTACGCGCGACGATCTAGATTTTGCGCGGTCGTGTATTCGATAGATTGCCAAATCGTCAGCAAATTCTGCGCGTTTCCGACCCGAACATTTCCTGCGATGGCGCCAATCCGTTCGTCTCCCATTCGTGAAACGAGTCGGGAAATGGTATCGGTGGCGAGTTGGGTGTCAGCATCCACGCCTACCAACACGGCACCGGATGAATGCTCAATTGCCAGGTTAAGTGCACTCGCTTTCCCACCATTTGGCTTAGTAAACAGCTGCACTCGGGGATTATCGTTGAATGCTTCCCGAATCCGATCAGCCGTACCATCGGTGCTGCCGTCGTCTACCACCACGACTTCGAGATCGGGATAGTCACTGCTTAACACGCTGCTCACCGTGCGTTCGATTACTTTGGATTCATTGAAAGCCGCGATTATCACGCTCACTCGGCCTGAGAATCCGCCGTGTACGGTTCGTTGCCGATGCAATGCTGCCAGTGGGAGAATGATTCCCACTCGCAAAAATCCCAGGAAGATCGCGAACAGGAATGCGGAGCTAAGAAACGCCCCGGTCCCCCAGAGAAACGAAAAGACGACTCCATCTAGGTTCACCAGCAGCTGATCCCGTGGCGAAAGTGGTGCCATTACGTCTGCCTTGGTTTTGCCCAACAGGTGAGCCACCGTGGTGAAGTCGTATCCCTTCGCCCGGAGAGCAGGGATGAGTTGCTGAAGCGCGG
>CANFJD010000016.1 GCA_947447315.1 Fimbriimonadaceae bacterium | reverse complement strand
TTGGTGAAGTCGCCGGCCGTGAGGAGCAATGTTCCTACGGCTTTGAGCAGGGATAAGCGAGCGAAGCGCTCACTTTCGTTGTCGGTCATGATCATTGCTCCGTCAATAAACGAATTGATCGGCTGCTCCAGCTGCCGGAGTAAAGCCGCCAGTTCATCAGCCTTTCGATTGCGTTCGGAAGCCAGCACCGATTCCCACACGCGCGTTACGATGTCCTTCAAGGCGGTACCGTTCGGATCTGCTAGCTCAGCGTCGGTGACGTCTTCGATCGTGCCGACGGCGATGCCTTTTTTGACTGCCGAAGCCACGAGATTGAGGGGTCGGGTTGCGGTCTGTACAAATTTCTCGTCGGTCGCCAGCCGCGCAAGCACTTCGGAACGGAACTTTACGGCCTGTGGCACGGTGAGTTCGTACCGCTCGGGGCGAGCGGTGGCAGCATCTCGAATGTCGTGGCGAACATCCGTCAAAAGTGCCTCGTAGCGGCCCTCAAAGATATCCCAAAGGTACGAATGGGCGATGCCAGCGTCAAGCTCAAACCCTTGCCTCGCATACTGGTCCAGCGCGACGTCGAGTAATGAATTGTAATCCGGCAAATTGCCGGGCCATTTCCAGGCGACGTCGATGAGAATGGTGACGGCGCGGCGAAGTCCGTAGGGATCGCTTGATCCGGTGGGTGCCAATCCCAGTCCCAAGTATCCCGCCAACTTGTCGAGCTGGTCGGCCATTACCAGGCGAAACGATGTGCGTTCGGCTTTACATTGGTGGGGATGATCATTCCCCGAGTAGTCGTACTGGGTTTCGATGGCCCAGGCGATCTCGCCTCGCGTCCCTTCGCGACGGGCGTACTGACCACCGACGATTCCTTGCAAGCTGCTCAATTCGCTGACAAGTCCGGTGCTTAGGTCGGCTTTCGCATATTTACCGGCGGCAAATGCCCATTCCACTTCCTCGTCCACGCCTCCGGGAACGGGGGTTCTCGCAGCGATGGCGGCGGCAAGATTGGCGAGTCGGTCTGCCCGCTGGCGGACCGTTCCGAGTTTCTCGGAGAAGACGATGGACTGGGTCTTTTCCAGGAAATCGTCGAGGCTGGACTTCTTGTCCTCATCGAAGAAGAATTTAGCGTCATTGAAGCGGGCGTTGAGTACCCATTCCGAACCGCGACGCACCGTGTCGTCCTCTCCCGAGTTACGGATGAAAACAAAGCGATTGGTCAGGCTACCATCGATGTTTCGCACGGGAAACATGCGTTCGTGCTTGGCCATTGCGGTGACGAGAACGGCTTCGGGAAGCTCCATGAAGGACTCGGGGAAGGTTCCCTGAATGGCAGTCGGCCACTCGGTGAGAAACACATTTTCTTCGAGCAGGGAACCGGTGATTTCGGGCAAACCGGCAGCGACGGCCTCGGCTCCGGTGCGGATGACATTCTCCCGGACCGCCGGATCGGGCTCCACATGGCGGTTTCGCAATTCAGAAATAAGCTCAGAATAGCTACCGACCGGGAAGGAATCGGGCGAATAGAAACGGTGCCCGCGGCTTAGGTTTCCACTCGCAACGCCCTCAATCTCAAACGGCACGACTTCGTTATCGAGCAAAGCCAAAAGCCAACGAATCGGACGGGCAAACCGCATGCGCGAGGATCCCCAACGCATGGACTTGTCGAAGCTGAGGCTGCGGATGACGGTCGGCAAAAGGCTGGCTAGAATCTCGGCGGCGGATTGTCCCGGCACGGCTTTTGTAATCCAAACGTAATCGCCTTCTGTCCGCACCGAGCTCGGATCGACGCCTTGACCGCGACAGAATCCGATAAGGGCTGGCGTTGGGTTTCCGTCGGCGCCGAATGCACCCTTGACCGCGGGACCGCGAACTTCCTTCACAGAATCCTCTTGGCGATCTTTTACTCCCGTGATGCTGACGATGAGCCGGCGCGGGGTGCCAAGCGCGGTGACGGAGGGAGTTTCTAGCAGCCGAGCTTCGGTGAGCGCCGAAGCTAGTTTCTCGGCCAAATCGGTGTACGCCTGGCGGACAAACGACGCCGGTAATTCTTCTGTCCCAACTTCTAAAAGTAACTCCGCCATGAGGTTAACAGGATACCGGCTCGCCTGTTACTAGGCGATCTATTGGGCGGTCGGTTGGGCGATCAACACATCGTGTCGGCTTCTAATTCCACGCGATTACACTCTTCCTGCAGCCGCAGTCGACACTGTTCGAGTTCGTCGTCGGTGGCGTCTTTCGGGACATAAATCGCCTCTCCAAACAAGATGACTCCCTTTCCGAACGGCATGGGTACCAGGTAGGAATCCCACGATTTAGCAAACAATCGCGGTTTGGAGGTGATCCCGCTTGGGATCAGGGCGGCTCCGGATTTTTGGGCCAGGGTGATGACGCCCGGTTGAATAACATGGGTCGGTCCGCGGGGACCGTCGGGGGTCATCGCCATCTTGTCTCCCCGCTTGAGGACGCGGATGGCTTCTACGGCGGCGCGGGCTCCGCCCCGACCGGTGGATCCACGAATGATTTGATAACCCAACCGGCGGAAAATGTTGGCCTGCATTTCGCCATCGTTTGATTGGCTGATGATGACCCAATATCCACGGCGACGGAAGTAGTTAGCAAACAGGAAAGATCGTCCGTGATAGCCGCAGTAAATGACCGGACCATCCGGCGGGGTGGGGCCAGCGAGCTTGATTCGTACGGTCGAGCTGATTCCGCGTAAAAGGCTATACAGCAGGCCCGAAATTAACCGGGGGCGTACCTCTCGCCATTTGTATTTTAGCTGTCCCATCCGCGTTTCCTTGCCAGGTCGGCAGCCGGAGAGAGCGGAAAGTCGCCCAACAGCCGCTTAACCAGCCGTCGAAATTGATCGGGTCTGCGGTCTTTTTCGAAGGCAGCTAAGTATAGAAGAGCATCTGGAAGCGCCGCATCGGCGGATTCGTCGACAATGCTTTCCAAGAGAAAGCGGGCGGTACGGGAAGACGTTTCGGCCAGACGGTCACTTAATCGTTGGCGTTCCATCGTGGGGATCAATGTGAGGCCACCCAGTGCCCAAATCCGCGCCAATGTTTCCGAACGTGCTGAGTCTGTCTGTAACGCTTGCAGACGGACGAGGGCGTCAATCTCGGCCGCGTCCTCGCCCGCATCACGGCATGCGTCGGCTAGTTGCTCTAAAACCTCGCGGTCGTGGGGATGGTTTTCCAGGTGCTGCTCAGCGGAAAGCTTCACTGCCATCGGTGATTGCTGGGCGGCCTGGATAACCCGGTCTCTTCCTTCCGCCCGCAGCCGGAAATCGGGAGTGCGAAAAACCAGGCTCAATATGACACCAAAGCCAAAGCCACCTAGATGGGACCAAAATGCGGTGCCTCCGTCCGCACCTACATTCACCACGGCCCCAATCCCCTGGAACGCGAGCCACACCATCGTCACCGCGTAAACGGGGAGGGATAGCTTGGGGAGAAAGTCGATCTTTACTGTGCGGTACCGAAGGGCAAAGTAGCCCACGCATCCGGCAACGCTGCCGCTGGCTCCGATCACTACGGATGGTTGCGACATATGCCGGGTAAAAGCAAAATGAAGGAGAACGCCGGCCAGGCCGCTTAGAAAGTAGACGGTCAGGTATCTCACCACCCCGGTTGAAACCTCTACCGCTGAACCGACCGCCGCGAGGAACAGCATATTGCCAAGCAGGTGAAAGGCATTGGCGTGTAGAAACAGGCTGGTAAACGCCGTTTGAATCCCCGGCGCGGCAGGGTTGAATCCGAACTGGTTCACCAGTTCCGGGTTCAACAAGACCGCGAAAGCGGCCCCAATATTAGCGGTGACAAGTAACAATGTGGCCACCGGCGGGCGAGGTTGGGTGGTCACTTACGTGTAGCTAGTCGTATCCTCCACCGCGTTTCGGCGCGGTGTCTGTTCGGTTGATTGTCTACTTCAAGGAGGACGTAGTGCAAACGCCTATTCGTCCAATGCTTCTTCTTGGATATCTACATTGACGTAGGTTTCTTGCACATCGTCGAGATCATCCAGCGCATCCAAAAGATTCAGAAGCTTTTCTTGGTCCTCGCCGCTCAATTCCGCCTTATTCGTGGCTACATAAGTGAGTTCAACATCTCGCGTTTTATAACCGGCGGCTTCCAGCCCGGCATTCACGCGGTGAAGGTCTTCCATCGCGGTCGTAACCGTCATCTCTTCCGCGTCCACTTCCACATCTTCCGCGCCCGCTTCCAGAGCCGCCATCGTAAAGTCATCTTCGCTCACGCCCGCGGCATCAATCGAAATTTGACCGACAAACTTAAACTGCCACGCGACCGATCCATTCTCGCCGAGGGCACCGCCATTCTTATTGAGAGCGTGGCGAATCTCGGCTACGGTGCGATTACGATTTTCGGAATAGCACTTCAGAATGAGCGCTGCGCCACCGGGGCCTTTGCCTTCGTAAATGATTTCTTCGTAGTTGGCGCCTTCCACGGCACCGGTACCACGGTCGATCGCACGCTTGATATTATCGACCGGCACCGATTCGGCGCGCGCCTTCTCAACCGCCGCGCGGAGGCGGGGATTCATCGCAATATCGCCACCACCCGCTTTGGCAGCGACGATTATTTCGCGGCTAAGCTTGGTGAAGGTTTTCCCTCGGATAGCATCTTGTTTGCCCTTCCGGAGTCGAATATTCTTCCATTTACTGTGGCCCGCCATATCTTCGGCTTCATTTTGGCAGGTTCACAGGAAATCCGTCATGGCGTAGAAAATCCTGGATACAACAACATTCTTTGTCGATGCTTGTGTGAGTAAGATGCAAACGTGAGTGACTCGACGGAAACGCCAACGCATCGGGCGGCGATGGAACCCGTTATTGATGATCCCCGTACGGCCGTGGATGAACGGGAACTGGGGAGCCGGGGCAAACGGCTGAATTGGCGCTACCTGAACAGCGTGCAGATCGCGCAATACGCCCGGTTACGCGCCGAGTACGTTTTCCGCCAACCCGATTGGGCAACCAAAGCATCCCCTCCCGTCGTTTCGATCTTGAGCACTCCATTCAACCGCCTGGGATTGGAGCACATGGAAACGTTGGAGATCGCGATCTTCCAGCTGCGCTCGGACGCTGAACTGCGCGCGGAGATCCCGCCGTTGATGGAACGACTAGCCCGCGCTTGTCCGTCGGCTCCCGTTTCTGCTTACCAAATTCCGCCCGATGCCACTCGAGAAGATCTTCTCGCCATTGTTGCCGTCACCATGCGACGGATCTACCGATCGGTCACCAAATTGGTGGTGCAAGAGCGGAAGCGGGATCAACTGCTTCGATTTTCGGCCGTATCCACGCTGATCGGCGCAACCTTCTCATTTGCTCTCGTCTCCTACTGGTTCGTTACGCCCACGGGTATTCACTTGCCGCCACTTCTGTTTGCGATGCTGGCGGGGGCGTTGGGCGGATTTGTGGGCACCTTCGCTCCCATTTCTCAGATCCAAATCCGCGCCGATGCCGTGGCGGCCGACGAAGAGATCAACACGGCGAAGACTGCGCTTTACGTGGCTCCGATTAGCGGAATCTTCTTTGCCGTCGTCATCTATTTCTTGGTCGCCGGTCAGTTCTTGATGGGCGAACTATTTCCGAAAATGGTAACCGCCAAGCAAGAAGAGGTCCAGAAATACACACAGAATTTCCCGGTAAGCACGCAGAAAGAGCAGGATCAAGCCCGGGTTCAAAACGAGGAGCGGACCAAACTGCTGATCGCCCGAATGTATCCGGCTACTGGCAAGGATGCCGCCAAGCTGCTGGTTTGGTGCTTCTTGGCCGGGTATGCGAGCGGTTTTGTTCCTAATGCGCTGAGTAAGTTGGTAGGCAACGCGACTTCCAGCATCGGAACTGCACCATCGGCGACCGGTTCTTCGGGGGATGGTAGCGGGAATGGAAACCCGAGTCTTTCTAATCTCAGCGCTGCCAGTTTGGCGAATCTCAGTTCCGGATCCGGTGCGGCCACCCCGCCGGAGACTCCTAGTTCGGAAGCGGAAACCGAGGTGACCGAGTCGTCGCCACCCGGTGCCGGAAGTTCATAATAAGCGCGCTTAGACTGGACGTCCTGCGCGAGAACTGATATATTCGCGCAGGACCAAATATATGCCCCAGTTTAATGGCCTTGGACTGCACCTCGGAAATCTATCGCGCCTTTCGCACGCCCGGTCGCGCTCGATCTCGCCGGAGAACTTTTCCGGCGAAAAAGGGAAGGGTGGCATGGCCACGGAAGGGACGGGGCAAAGCTGCGCCCGCGACCTTGGTCAAGGATGGAAGGTATCGCCCAGCGTTCGCATAGGGGCGGGAGAAACCTTTGTCATTGCCGATATTGAAGGGCCTGGCGCAATCCAGCAGATCTGGATGACGCCCACCGGGACTTGGCGCAACTCGATTCTTCGCTTCTATTGGGACGGAGAGGAGTCACCTTCGGTGGAGTGCCCAGTGGGCGATTTCTTTGCTTGCGGATGGCAGAAATACGCCGCGGTGTCGTCGCTGGCGGTGTGCGTGAATCCGGGCAGTGCTTTCAATTGCTACTGGGAAATGCCGTTTCGCAAGCATTGCCGAATAACGATGGAGAATCGCGCGGATGACGCGATGACGCTTTACTACCAGGTCAATTACGTCCTCACCGAAGTTCCGGAAGACGCGGCTTATTTCCACGCCCAGTTTCGCCGGACAAATCCGTTGCCATACAAGACCGACTACACGATTGTCGATGGCATCCAGGGACAAGGCCACTTTGTAGGCACCTACATGGCCTGGGGCGTGAACAATAACGGTTGGTGGGGCGAAGGCGAAATCAAGTTCTTTATGGATGGCGACGCCGAGTTTCCGACCATCTGTGGCACGGGAACAGAAGACTATTTCTGCGGTTCTTACGACTTCGATGTTCGAGGGAAAACCCAGTTTGGGGTTGAAACGCTGGAATACCAGGAATTCACCACGCCATATGCGGGCCTTCCGCAGGTGATTCGAGGGGATGGTCACTACCAAGTGCAGCAACGGTTTGGGATGTATCGCTGGCACATCATGGATCCCATCCGGTTCGAAACCGATCTGCGGGTGACGATTCAGGCCCTGGGTTGGCGGTCGGGTGGACGGTATCTCCCGCTCCAAGACGACATCGCGAGTGTAGCGTTCTGGTACCAAGCCGAGCCGCATAACCCGTTCCCACCGCTACCAGACCGGGACTATCTTGAGATTATTTAGTTGCGCCAGAATAGCGGTATGTGGAAGCTACATTTTGGACTTATCCCAACACGGGCGATTTTACCCGAGCCGGAAACCACAGCAAACGATCACCGCTACGCTGCTGGCCTACAACTTGAGCGCCGACTGTACGAGTCCGCGATTGCCGCAGTAGATCAAACATTTGCCAGAGAGGGGTTAGTTGCCGCGTTTCTCACCTCAGGCGCAATCGTAGCCTTTGCCTCAAGCCTTGGTGCTTTCGCACAGGTAGCTGCCCTTGTCGGACAGCGCGCGACTTGGATCGTCGTCGGTATGTTGTCCCTCTCCCTCGCCCTTCTTGTTTGCAGCATAATCAAATTCGCCTCGGTGCTTCGGGGATGGAAAGTACAGGATATTTCTGACGCCTTGCAATTCCTGAATGGCGAGCCAGTGCCGGTATCCAAAGATGAGGTCATCCTAAAGCAGATAGCTGTATACAAACAGGCCAGAGAAAATCACGAGCAGCTTGTCAAAGACAGGCTCAAATATCTAATTGGAGCGATGTGGTGGCTAGGTTCTGCTACTGTGACTTCATTCCTAGCTATTCTTGGTGCCTTTCTTTCTGTAGCAATCCACAAAGCACCGCTGATTCCAACAGGAATGACACAAACAATTGAGCTACCAGCCAAAAGTCTTAGAAATATACAAATTAAGGCGTACAATATTGATATGAGTCAGAAGCCCACTTCCTCGAAACCCGCTCCGGTGGTGCTGCCCAAGCCCGGTGCTGGCACGACGATGATTAAGGGCGGCGGCGGAAACGGAACTCGAAAGTAACGAGTTCATTTAGCGGTATCGTAAAAACGCCAGGCCGGCAGGCCCGTCGCGGGGAACGGTTGCTTTTCTAGAATCGCCCTCAGAGCGGCCACCGGAATATTGTTCTCACGCAGAATCGCATCGTGGAACTGGCGATTTGTCATCTTGCCGGAATCCACCAGCTCTCGATGCAACGCCCGGAATTGCAACCCACCGATCATGTAGGCCGCCTGGTAAAGCGGAGGATAGCTGCCATTGAGGCTTCGGCGGACTTCCCCTTCGGCCGTGGCGCGTTCGTGCCCCACCCGGTCCACCAAAAGATCAACACACTGCGCGGGCGTCATTTGCCCAAGATGGAATTTCAGTGAGAATTCGATGCGCATACAGCGATGCATCCGCCAAAACAGCATGCCGATCCGTTCCTCCGGGGTATTAGGAAATCCGAGATCCCACAGCAGCATCTCCCAGTAGAGCGCCCACCCTTCGGTCCAGAACGGCGTCGAAAATTGTTGTCGATACGGTCGGTAGCGCGCCTCCATGTATCCCTGCAAGTGGTGCCCGGGTATTAGCTCGTGTTGAACGGTGGCGCGAGAAAAGTACGGATTGTTCCCGCGCATGCTCATCATTTTCTGCTCCTGAGTCATGCCGTTGGTGGGATAGCTGACGATGATCGTATCGCCACCGAGAAAGAACGGATTGACGAGTTGTCGTTCCGGCGACATCATCTCCATGCCCCACGATGATTTTGCTTCGGGCGGAACGGTCACCAAATCACGCTTTTCGACAAATTCAATCGCTTCCAGCGCCAACTTTTTGATCAGGGCCGGTTGCTGACCGGGCTCCACGTACTGTTGTTTTACGTGCTCAAGGGCCTTCTTCCAGTCGTCGCCAAACCCCAATTCCTTGGCGGCCCGCTTCATCTCGGCTTCGCACCACGCGTACTCCTTTTCGCCGATCGCGATGAGTTCCTCCGGGGAGTAGGGGATTTGTTCGTATGCGAGATCGGCCAGCAGTGCGTCTCGACCTGCCGCTTGTCCGACAATGGGAGCCTTGGCGTCGCCGTTCACCTTCTTTTCTAATGCGGTGACAAAGGCATCGAGGTTTTTAGACAGCTCCCGATATGGCGCTTCGACCCACCAAGTGAAAAGCGGATCGTATCCGTTGTAGTAGGTAAACCAATGAGAAAGAACGTCCCTCAGCTGCCGGGATAACCCGAGCGCGGCATATCCCTCCGTCGCCGGGAAAGTGGGCTCGTCTAATTTCTTGGTCGCGGCGATCACTTCCACCGAGAGATCAGTAAGGGACTGAGCAACCTTTGGTGCGTCAGGAATTTCCATCTGACGTCTTGCCTCATCGAGGCCAGCTATCCTTGGAGCAAAGGAAACGATCAACCGAATCTTCTCTTGCCTCGCCTGAGTGATTTCCAACTCGCGTAGTTCTTTGGCGAGGTAATTTTTGAATAGGAACTGGTCTGCAACTCCCGCCGGAGACAGTTCTTCTGCCCGAATTTGCCCCACTCGGCTCTGCCAAGACTTCAGCCATTCTCGTCGCCGAGCCATGGCTCGGTCCGACGTGGAAATGGGATACAGACGTGAAAGATCCGATTCGTCGGCTTGGAATAATTGAACAACTGACTGCAGATCATTGTCAGCGGGAGCCGAAAAGAGGGAGTTACTCATGGGGGCAGCAGGGGTGCGCATCGCAGTTAGCAGAATCGGAAGGGCGATCGCGGGCAGAAATGGGCGGGGCATGATAGGAAGCGATCGTCGTTTTCCTGTTTAAACGAACGAGCCGGACCTATTATGAGCGGCGAATAACCGATGCTCGCGGCGTAACCCGCACTAAATTACAGAACATATCACCATTGAATGCGTTAAGATTGGTGAATGCGCTCGTTGCCTTTATTTTTGAGTTCTGGATTCCTTATCCTCTCACTTTTGCCCCAGGCCGGGGCTCCGGCCCTTCCTGGTGTCCTAACGCGCAATTTTGATGTGTTAGCCGCCGCGCCCAGTCTCACGTTGGAATATAAGTTCCGTGTGGTGGGGGAATCGCCCGCCGACTACAAGTTGGTATTCAGCCGACCGGGCCAGTTCCGCCTTACGACTCCGACCGGATACGTGGTGTCCGACGGTAAGGTCGTGACCACGTACAAGAACGCTACCAAGACCTACTCCCAAGAAGCTTTCACCGACGGTTGGGTGAATACATTTGCGAAGCGCCCCGAGGTCCAAGCCTGGGGAGCATTCCTGCAAAAGGATCCGGCCAGCTCAATCGAAGCGGCGAAGGCCGGACAATCGCGCAATATCGGCGGAAACGAAGTCACCGAAGTCGCCGTTTCATTCAAGAAGCTCCCGACGGTAGTGACGTTGTACGTTGACAAAAAGATTGGCATCGCTCGAGGACTTGCGGCAAGTATTGAGGGCAAGGATTATCTGGTGATGGCCTCTTCGATTACTATCGGAAAGGATCCCCTCACGACTGACGGTTTTGCCTTTGTCCCGCCGGAAGGGTCCAAGAAGGAAGACGCCGTACTGCCCGCAACCTTTGCCTCAGTCCAAGCGCTTATGAACGACAAGTGTATGCCCTGCCACGACGCGGTCAACCGAAAAGATGGCGTTGATCTCTCGAACTACGCGGGGATTGTGGCTTCGGTGACACCGGGCGACCCGGCTAGCAGCCGCTTGATCAAGTCGGTCCGTGCCACCGGTCGCGATCGAATGCCCAAGAAGGCCGACGCCCTTCCTGAAGCCCAAATCAAGATGCTCGAGAAGTGGGTTCAGGACGGCGCGAAGCCCTGATCTGATCTCGATCTTTTACGGATAGAGCACGGGATTCAAAGGCCCGTCGGCAGCAGTGCCGGCGGGCTTATTGCTGAGCCAGGTGGCCAAATCGTTGAATTGGAAACCGTTCGCGGGTTCACTCACCAACGTTCCGTCTGGATAGTAGATGACCGTCATCACTTCCCGCGTGCGGTCGGTGACATTTCCCGGCGCGCGGTGCATGGTCCAGCCGCTATGGAAGGTCGCATCGCCGGCTGCCATCGGGCCGCCGCCGGTGAGCGCGTATCCGTTCGATGCTACGTAGTCGTCGAAGAACGATTCACTGGTATCCGAAATATGTCCGCCTTCTTCCACGAAGCCTTTCTCGTGGCTTCCGCTCGCAAAGGTCATGCTGCCCATCACGGCATCAATGTCGACCAGGGGCATCCAAAGCGTCGTCGTTCGCGGTGCATCCAGCGGCCAATAAAACTGGTCCTGGTGCCACGGCGTGTGTCCCCCGCCCGGTTCCTTGAAAAGTGCCTGATCGTGATAGAGCCGAACGCCATCCACTTCCATCAGTTGCGCGGCGATACCGGCAAGCCGCTTGCTGAATACAAACTGCTTCACATCCTCGTCCGAGACCCACAGATTCATGACCTGAAGGAATGCCTTTCCGTACGTATCTCGCTCCTCCATCGGGCGAGTCTCCTGATTGTTTCGGATCGTTCCCGCCAGAATTACTTCTCGGTAGGCAGCAATCTCATCCTGACTCAAGACTCCGCGCAGAAGAATGTGACCCTTCTGGCGGTACTCGGCAATCTGTTCTGGAGTCAAAACGTAGGGGGATTCTAGGGACGGCAGTGTCGTTTCCACGCCGATAGTTTTACTCGCTGGACCCGCTTTTAGCGTAAAGTAGACGAGTAGCTCGCAACTTCTTGTCGCGGAATTGCAAGGATTCCATCCTTTATGTTAAGAAACGACCATGCCAGTATTTGAGTATCGGTGCCAAGCTTGCCAGCGGAAATTCTCCGCTCTGATCGGCATGACCGCCCAGCCCGACGAGGTGAAATGCCCGGCATGCGGCTCGGTGGAAGCTCAGAAACTGGTGAGCCGGTTCGCCCGCTACCGCAACGAAGACGACCGGATCGACGAACTCGCGGATAAGTTTGAAAACATGGCCGATGTCAACGACCATGCCGCGATGCGGGGCATGGTTCGTGATCTGGGAAAGGCCATGGATGAAGATGTCTCCGACGAGATGGAAGAGCTGTTCGAAGCCGATCTCGCCGGAGATATTCCGGACGACGAATAAACGTTACTTATCCAGCGGGATGCCTCGGAATTCGAACGATTTTGTCTCCGTGATCGGAAACGAGATCATCCCGATAGTGGCGGGATCGATCTGCAATACCAACCTCACCGCGCCGAGCGCCGGTACGTATTCGATGCTCGGCTGGACGCCCTGAGTTTGAATATTCTGGTTAGCAAGATCGAAAATACCGATGTTGTAACCCCAACTTACGTCGGGTGCGGGGCCGGTTGCCACTGCGGTCCACTGAAACGCTTTCGCTGGCGCGGCTTGGAATCCGGGAAATCCTCCCATTCCTTGGCCTCCATCTACGATGACACCCCCACCCACGCCACCGCCGGAAAATCCGCCCCAACCGGGCTGACGGACGACTTCGGACTTCACGAATTCCCCTAATTGGTAGGTTCCTTTTCCAATCCGGAATTCTTGGCCTTTGCGGGGCGTCAACCGAATGTACTCACCGGTCGTCACCGTGATGGTTGCCGTTGCATCAACCGTACGTTCAGTTTTAATGGTTGCAACCGGAATGAATTGAAAATTCCGCATCGAATCGTCGTTGAGATTCAACGATCCGTAGACATTCCGTCCGCCCACGTTCAGCTGCACCTGAGTGTAAATGTTGGGCGCGTTAGTCCGGAACATCAGCCAGCGGTTCTTTCGGCCAATCCGAACGTTGATGTTGCTGTAGTCTTGGCTGCTGAGTTGCGTTTCCAGCTTACGGGCTAACTCGGGAAGCGGTTTACGGTCGAAACTCCAGGCGGTCACGCCGTCGGCGGTGATATTACAAATGGCGACTAGCTCGACCAACGGCGCCGGCGGCTTGGTACTTGCCGCAGATTGACCGCAGAAGGCGAGGAGAGAAAAAAACGCAGGGATCACAAGCATGAAACGACCGGTCTGCGCGTCCGGTTTCGACAATCCATAATGATCATATGCCGACGCTCTTCGAAAAGGTTTGGAACTCACACGTAGTGGCCGACTTGCCGAGCGGCGGAACGCTTCTGTACATTGATCGGCACCTGATCCACGAAGTCACCACTCCGCAGGCTTTCGATGGTCTCCGCGAGCACGGTCGCCCGGTGCGACGCCCGGAACTCACCTTCGCCACTGTCGACCATAACGTGCCAACCGATGGTCGGGCGATCGATGAATCGACCGTCGCGGGGCAGCAATTGGCGGCTCTCAAGCGGAACTGCGAAGAATTTGGAATTCGCCTGTTCGGTTACGGCGATCAGCGACAGGGAATCGTTCACGTTATCGGTCCCCAGCTGGGAATCACGTTGCCCGGTCTCACTATTGTCTGCGGCGACTCACACACTTCCACTCACGGCGCATTCGGGGCCCTGGCGTTCGGAATCGGCACCAGCGAAGTAGAGCATGTGCTCGCAACCCAAACGCTGCGTTCACCCGGAAAACCGAAGACGCTAGGAATCCAAATTGACGGTGAACTGCCGGTTTGCGTCACTCCCAAAGACGTAATTCTCGCCGTCATCCGCAAATTGGGCGCGGGCGGCGGAACGGGCTACGTGGTCGAATACTTCGGCTCCACCGTTCGGGCGATGCCGATGAGCGGTCGCCTCACCATGGCTAACATGAGCATCGAAATGGGGGCTCGCGCTGGCATGATTGCTCCCGATGACATCACGTTTGCCTATATTGCGGAAGGTGACCGACCATTCGCGCCGAAAGGAGAGGAGTTGGAGCAGCTGAAAGCGCAGTGGCGAGAACTCAAAACCGACGACTCTTCCGAGTTTGATCGTCTGGAAACGCTCGATGCGACTCAGCTCAAACCACAAGTCACGTGGGGCACCACTCCCGCCATGACCGTCGATATCGATCAACCGATTCCCGCTCCGCGCGACGCCGGGGAGGAACGAGCACTGAAGTACATGGGATTGAAGCAGGGCGACGTGATGCAAGGGCTTCCCGTGAACACGGTTTTCATCGGCTCATGTACGAACTCCCGGATCGAAGATTTAAGAGATGCTGCCCGCCAGGTTGGGAACGGACACGTGGCAGCTGGGGTGCGCGCCATGGTGGTACCGGGGTCGGATGCGGTGAAGCAGCAGGCAGAGGCGGAGGGTTTGGATCAGATATTCCGCGCGGCGGGCTTTGAGTGGCACCGGGCAGGATGCTCCATGTGCCTGGGAATGAACGGAGATATCCTGCGGCCACTGGAGAGATCGGCTTCGACTTCCAACCGTCCCTATGAGGGACGGCAGGGTCCCGGGTCGCGAACCCACCTGGTGAGTCCCGCCACGGCGGCGGCGACGGCCATTGCCGGTCATTTTGTGGATCCGCGCTCATCGCAAGGGTGACATGTCGAAGAATTTTAGGTATCATAACCAGTCTTAACGGAGTAACGCAGCATGAAGAGAACGTTCCAACCCAATAATCGCAAACGAAGCACGACTCACGGTTTTCGTGTGCGAATGAAGACGACGGACGGTCAGAATGTCCTGAAGCGACGCCGCAACAAGGGTCGCCACAAGATTTCGGCTTAACCAAATGGCCCGGCAAAAAGGGCCGAGCAAGCAACGGTTCGAAAAGATTTTCACGGAGGGAATGCGGGCTTCTGGCCCCAACCTCCGTGTTTTACGTTTGCCTGGCACCGGTTTTGTTGGTGTGGCCACGCCCAAGAAACTCGGCGCGCGACCACGCCGCAATCACCAGCGACGGCGGCTGCAGGTCGGCTTCACTCAGGAGATCGGTCCCCAACCCACCTGGGACGTGGTGCTCATTGCGGGATCATCTTTGCCCGGTATATCGTTCATCGATTTGCGGGAGGAACTGCGCCTGCGATGGAGCGAATTGGAGGACAGGTGCGTCGTCCGGTCGGAGTAGCGATCGGCGTCTTTATGGTGAGGGCTTACCAAAAAGGGTTCGCCTGGATGCCTCCCACTTGCCGGTACACGCCCAGTTGCTCGGCCTACACCCTCACTGCGATTGAGCGGTACGGCTTGATCAAAGGCAGTTGGCTGGGTCTGAAGCGCATTGCGAGGTGTCATCCCTACGAAAAGTTTGGCGGCGGATCGGGCCACGATCCGGTTCCGTAGGCACCCTACTCGTTCGCCTTCGGTGCCGGAAGGTGGCGACTGGCTCCGAACAGGGAGACGCCCTTGTTTGCCACCAGAGATCCGCAGACCGACAGTACGAAGAGCAGCAGGATCTTGATAAGGATTCCCACCAGGTTGGCTCCGGTTTCGTTCACATCCAGTGGTTTCGCCTTCTGGATACCGAGTGCAGCGGCCGGTGGCGTGGAGAACATCTGAAGCGCTTGCTGGAACGTAAAAACGATCATCCCGATGCCGGCAAAGAACACCATCAGGGCAACAAACGAACCAAACCAATCTCTTTTCATGCGGATACCGCCTGGGCTGCCGGCGGCCGTAGGGTCCACGCGGCAAACAGAGGAAACAGAATGGCTAACGAAGCCAGCCAGTACGGCGAGGCAACGTTTCGCGCGAATAGTGGGCTGGCGAAAAGCGGACCCACTAAGCGGGCCAGTGCCCCGAGGGCTTGGGTCACCCCAAATATGCCACCCTGGATTCTCGCTGGCGCGCTCTTGGAAACCAAAGCGGAAATGGTCGGCTGAGTAAGGCCAGAGCCGATGCCTTGGCACGCCACCACGAAAATAATGCCTCCCCACAGCGGTGCGTAAGGCACAAAGAATAGCCCGGGAACCAACAGAATCAAACCGATTCGAAGGAGTTTGATTTCTCCAAACTTAGGAAGCACCCGCGGCAGGATCCCGCCCTGCATCAAAGCTCCGAACACGCCGACCAGCGAAAGAATGATCGCTCCCTTGTTCTTTGCGTCCAACTCCTCCAAGTGGAATATGGATCGTTGATCGTAAAGCAACCGAAAGAATGTGGACTGCAAGAGCGCAAACGAAAAGTTGAAGGCGAAAAACATCGCCAATAGCAGCGGCATTCCGGGGGTGGCGAAGGCGATTTTGAGCTCGGTAAGGAACGATTCTCGCTCAACTTGAGAATCCGGGCGAAGACTTTCGGGCAGCTTCAGCCACACGTAAAGGAAGTTAATCAAACACAAACCAGCCGCGACGTATCCCAACCAGAGCGGATTGTTGTTCCCAAGGTTGAGGATCAATACTCCCGCCCCGGGTCCGAGAATAAAGCCCAGTCCTAGTCCCGCACCGATGAGCCCAATCCCCTTCGCCCGCTCTTCGGGCGGCGTTATGTCGGCCACGTAGGCAAAACATACACCCAAGTTCGCCGCCGCAATTCCCGCCAGAATCCGACTGATCAAGGTTAGCCAAAACGTATCGGAATGCGCGTAAAGCAGATAGGAACAGATGCTGAGGGTGATTGAGATGAGCAGCACCGGGCGTCGACCAATTCGGTCCGAAACTCGACCCAGCCCTGGCGCCGAGAGCAATTGCGCCACGCTAAAGCCGGCGATTAACAATCCGAGGAAAATGCCGACATTTACATCCTGCCCAGCCGTGGCGATGGGGACTCGCAAATAATCCGCGGCCAGCTTTTCTCCCCGAATTTGTAAGTCCGGGATGAACATCCCGAAACTGAGGAGATCGATGAAGACCGTGAGCAGAACACCGAGTAGGAGGGTGCGCCTTTGTTCGGGCGTGGGATTCGCGGGAACGTGGCTGGGCATGTGGGGAGTGTACTTAAGCCGCTCTCCGCGAATACGAAAAGCGCGGCATCGGCGAGGGTATCGCCAATGCCGCGCGGCTGCTTCAGTGAGGATTAGTAAATGCTATCCGGATAGTAGAAGTCCTTCGCATTTTCCGGCGTCACGACTTCAATATCCAGTAGCAGGTGGCGAGGAGTGAACTGGGCCCGTTCCTTCTGCTTGCCATCTTTTAGGGCTCCGACCGCCAAGTGCATACCCATCGCAATCATGCTCGGGGGATAGGTAACGTCGGCCGGATACATCGGGTCACGATCCATCACGCGCTTGATGATGTCCTTCATGCCCGCGCCACCCAGTTGCCAAACGTCGGTTCGCCCCGCTTCCTTGAGGGCCTGCTCGGCTCCCAGTGCCATGTCGTCGTCGCTGCTCCAGATCGCGTTTACGTCCTTATGCTTGAGCAGCAATCCCTGGGTGACGTTAAGCGCCTTTTCGCGATTCCACTGTCCGCTCTGGCTGTCCAGAATCTTGATGTCTGGATACTGCTTCATCACCTCGCGGAATGCGTTGACGCGGTCGGTATTCACCGTACAGGGAATGCCTTCCAGGATGATGATGTTGCCCTTACCGTTCAGCTTCTTGGCCATAAATTCGGCACTCACCCGACCAAACGCCTTGTTGTCACCCTCAATGAAGATGTCGGCGATCGGCTCCAGGAAGCCACGGTCTACGTTGACAATGAAGGTGCCCTTCTCCTTGAGTGCTTTCGCCGCGGGAGTGATGGCCGCGCTTTCGGTGGCGAGGATGACCATGCCGTCCAGATTCTGAGTCCCTAGATTCTCCAGGTCCTTAATCTGTTTTTCTGGACTGGCGGCCGCGACAATGGTCCAATCCACATCGGGATACAGATCCTTGGCTTTGTTGGCCCACCAGTTCACGCCTGCGGTCCAGCCATGATCGGCCGACGGGATCGAAACCCCAATCTTTAGGCGCTTACCGGTGCCGGCGGAGGTCGTACCGCTGCTGGAGGTCGCGCTTGATCCCGTCCCGCAACCAATGAGAGCGAGCGTCGTCAAGCTAAGAGCCACGACGCCGACGGTGAAAATTTGACTGAACTTCATTGTCGCCGTGAATATTATCGCAATTTGTCCCCGACAAAAATATATTGCGAATCAAGTGGTCATTTCGGTCTCCTCCCGGTAGGATAAGGGCACTTTGGCGAACCAAGGAAATCAGTCGAGCGGCCTTGCCGTGCGCGATATCACCAAAAGTTTCGGGGCCGTCCATGCCTTGAAGGGTGTTTCCCTAGAATTTCGTCCCGGCGAAGTGCACGGCATTGTCGGTGAGAACGGGGCCGGGAAGAGCACGCTCATGAAGATTCTCGCGGGAGTTCAATCTCCTGATGCCGGACAAATCTTTCGGGACAGCCAACCCGTAACGTTCGCCAGCGTGCGCGCGGCCCTGGAGAGCGGGGTGGCGCTGATTCACCAAGAACTTAACTTGGTCAACGACCTCAACGTGGCCGAGAACGTATTTTTGGGCCGCGAACCAAGGAAAGGACTTCTCATCGATCGGCGACGTCAGCGGGAAGCTACCTCTGCGTTGCTCACCCAAGTGAATTCGCGGGCGAGTGCGGACGACCGGGTCGGCGACCTTCCTCTCGCACAACAGCAATTAGTCGAAATCGCGAAAGCCGTTTCCTATCAATCGGAGATCATCATCATGGACGAGCCAACGGCGGTATTAGGTCGCCAGGAAGCGGAAGCCCTTTTTGTGGTCATTGACCAGTTGCGGAGTCAGGGCAAGACGATTATTTACATCTCCCACTTGTTACCGGAAGTGATCAGGATATGCGATCGAATCTCCGTTCTGCGAGACGGCGAATATGTCACCACAATCGATGCGGCGACCGCGACTCCCGAACTTCTCGCAAACACGATGGTAGGTCGCGAGCTGGGCGATTTCTACCCCGAGAAGTCGGCGACTAACTCCACCGACGCCATCTTGCTGAAGGTTTCAAATCTCGTCACCGCCGGGGCATCGGAGATTTCTTTCGAACTACGGAAAGGTGAAATTCTGGGCATTGCCGGCCTAGTCGGTGCGGGACGAACGGAACTCTGCGAGGCAATCTCAGGCTTTCGTCCTCGTACCGGAGAGGTGATGATCGATGGGAAGGCGGTCCCGGCTGGTTCTCCCACCGCCGCCGTTGAGCGGGGCATCGCTTACGTCAGTGAAGACCGCAAAGGTAAGGGACTCATCCTTGGCATGCCAATCCAGGAGAACATCACGCTGGCTCACCTTCGAGAATTTGGCAAGGTGTTCCTCGATCGAAAGAAGGAGGCCGAGACCGCTAGTCAATGGCGGGGACAGCTATCGATCAAAGCGTCCGATCTCAGCCTTCCCGTCTCGTCTCTCAGCGGAGGCAATCAGCAGAAGGTCTCGATTGCTAAATGGCTGGAGACTAAGCCCGCGGTTTTGCTGCTTGACGAGCCTACGCGTGGCGTCGATATCGGAGCGAAGCGCGAGATCTACGACCTCATCGTGGACCTGGCTAAAGCCGGGCTAGGATGCGTGGTGGTGAGCAGCGAGATGCCAGAGCTTTTGGGGATCTGCCACCGGATTTTGGTGATGAAAGACCACCGAATGGCGGGCGAATTACAAGAATCAGAGATGAATGAACAACGAATCATGGCCCTCGCCGCGGGAGTGGCATGAGTAAGTTTCTTAACCGATACGGGGCGGTTTCGGCACTGGTGGTGCTCTTCATCATCGGTGCCTGCATCCGGGCTGATCTGTTTATTCAGCCCGAGAACATCCGGAATCTACTCAACCAGAGTGTGCCGATCGGGATTGTCGCAATCGGAATGACCCTGGTGATCGCCGCCGGTGGGATTGATCTATCCGTCGGATCGATGATGGCTATGGTGGGAGTTTTTGCCCTCACCGCCATGAACCGCGCCATTGGCGGCGGACAGCCAGAGCCGATGGCAATTTGGATTGCCTTTGCAGTTGCGATCGGCATGGGAGTTCTCAGTGGCTTCATTAACGGAGCCCTGGTTGTGTGGGGACGCCTGGCCCCCTTCATTGCCACTCTCGCGGGATTGGTGGCTTTCCGATCCATCGGGCAGGCTCAGGTGGGCAGCGGGGAAGTTCGGTCGATGTCCGCCAACGCTTTTTCGGCGTTCGGAAACGAAGGGATCTACCTCAGTTTTCTGCGGACCTCTCGCGGCTTACCGCTGGTTCTTAACTGGTCAATCTTTTTGCTGATCGTGGTGGCGATCGTCTTCGATACGATTCTGCGGCGAACTCCATTTGGTCGACG
>CANFJD010000015.1 GCA_947447315.1 Fimbriimonadaceae bacterium | reverse complement strand
CAGCGAAGCCGCCGGCAACTGGAATGGAAAGGAAGTTGGTGGCGCCGGCGAGTGGCTTTTGACCAATGCGCAAATTAAGCCCGAGGACTACGAGCCGCTGGCGAAGAAGTTTAACCCGACTAAATACGATGCGGCGAAGTGGGTCCGTCTCGCAAAAGTCGCCGGGATGAAGTACATCGTGATCACCACAAAGCACCACGATGGCTTTGGACTATGGCCATCGGCGGAGGGTGATTGGAACGTCAAGCGAACTTCTTTCAATCAGGATTTGCTGAAACCTCTGGCAGAAGCTTGCCGAGCGCAGGGCATTCACCTCGGCTTTTACCACTCCATCATGGATTGGCACCATCCGGACTATCTTCCCCGCCGAAGTTGGGATACACGCCCAACAACGGGAGCCGATCTGGACCGTTACGTAACTTATCTGAAGGCGCAGCTGAAGGAGATCTTGACCAACTACGGCCCGGTGTTTGAACTTTGGTTCGACGGTCAGTGGGAAGGGACCTGGAACGATACTCGGGGCCGAGACTTGGAGAAGTACGTACGATCGTTGCAGCCCGGTGTGCTGGTAAACAATCGGGTTTCGCACTCGGGCAGTTTTGGCGACTTCAAAACCCCAGAACAGGAGATTCCGGCGAACGGCATCCCGGGTGAGAATTGGGAAAGCTGCATGACCATGAATGACACATGGGGATTCAGTAGCCACGATCACAACTGGAAATCGGCCGAGACCCTGATCACAAACGTGATTCTCTGTGCATCCAAGGGTGGAAACTATCTCCTTAACGTGGGCCCGACCGGTGAGGGAGAGATTCCGATGGAAAGCCAGCAGCGGCTCCTTGAGGTAGGCCGGTGGATGACCAAGAACGGCGAGTCGATTTACGGTACGGAAGCGGGGCCGTTCCCCAAAGCGCTGCCGTGGGGGCGCGTTACGCGAAAAGGAAACGTGCTTTACGCCCACCTTCTAGACAAAAATACGACGGATGCTCAGCTCACCGGTTTGACCACGAAGATTAAATCGGCCCGTTGGCTGGACGGGGGGGCGGTTTCGTTCTCTGGCAACACGCTGGTTTTGCCCGAAAAACGAAGTTCGATCCGGGTGGTAAAGATAGAGCTTGAAGGGGCACCCAAGGTTGAAGTGTTGCCCACGCGCGCTAGCGATACCGGAGCGATTACGTTGGGGGCCGCGGATGCCGTGACGAATAACGGTCCGCAGTATGAAAACGACAAGAAAGCTTTGGGCTTTTGGACGAACAAGAACGGAACCGCGGAGTGGACCTTCACCAGCCCGGTAGCGGCCACGGTAGACGCGGTGGTTTCCTATGCATGCGAGCCGAAGTCGGAAGGCAGCGTGGTGGCTGTCGACGCCGGCGCAAGCCGGCAATCATTCACCGTCGCCGACACCGGCAGCTGGTCGAATTTTAAGACCGTCAAGATTGGGCCATTCAGCGTTACGAAGGGGAAGAACACGGTGAAGGTGCAGGCGCTTTCGAAGCCTGGAATGGCGGTGATGAACCTCCGATCGGTCGAGTTGATTCCTCGGCCGTAATCTAGAGGTCCAGAAATTGGCGAATGTCCCCGGTCGGGTTTTCGATCGGGGATTTATCCTGCCAACTGATCTCGGGGACGCGTAGGTTTTCGGGAATCTCGGTAGCGAAAATCGGGATGCGGTCAAGTTCCAACCCGGCGAACAGGGAGAAAGCGGATGGACGAAGTCTCTCCTTGAGGAATGGCACGTAGTCACAGAAAAAGTGGGGGATGGGTTCCTCCACTACCGGCGAGTTACGGCAAATGAGTTGGGGCGATTTCACGGCTTCCCGATCAAACCCTCGGAGACGCAATAGGGCTGGATTGGGCTCTATTTTCTCTTGCCAGCGATGGGTGTCAACCGATTCCGCCGGTTCAAATACGAGTACGAGGCGATCGGAGTCGGGCTGGCGGGTGAGCGGCTCGACGAATTCCAGGTTAAACCTACCGATGTGGATTCCGCTGGTGAGAGCGTTAGGCCAGAATGGACCGATGGGCCATGCCTCGGGATATCCGCGGTGGAGCAGGTGGGAGTGGTCTCGTCGGATGTCGTCGGTTTCGAGGATGATGTGATCTAACCGGCTTGCCCGAAACGTTTGGCTGGACATGATGCCTTGTATCATATCGCCGTGCTAGAAATCGTTGCGATGTCGGTGAGTGATGCGCTCCGCGGAGAGCAAGCCGGGGCGGGACGCCTGGAACTGGTCTCGGCGATTGAATTGGGGGGACTCACCCCAAGTTTGGGAATGTTGGAAGGCGTGCTGGATGCGGTGGAAATCCCGGTTGCCGTTATGCTTCGTCCTCGACCGTCGGGCTTTTGCTATGACGACGATGAGATCTGGTCCATGCAGGTAGATGCCGTGTCTTTGGCGGGGATGGGGGCGCATGGCTTGGTGACGGGAGTCCTGCGGGAGAATCGGGAATTGGATATCGATTCTCTGGCGGCGCTGGTGGATTCGGCACCCACGGTGGACTGGGTTTGCCACCGGGCGTTTGACCTTACGCCCGATCCACTTGCCGCGATCGATCAGTTGGCTTCGCTGGGATTCAAGAGGATTTTGTCCACCGGGGGAGCGGCGACGGCTCGGGAAGGTGTCGCGGCATTGAAATCTTACGTGGAGCATGCGGCCGGGCGGATTGAGATTATGGTGGCGGGCGGGGTGCGGCACGACAATGTCGCCGAATTGCTTCGTTTGACGGGAGCGCACACCGCCCACGCGGGTCCATTTATGGCGGTGAGCGATCCTTCCAGCGCGGGTGATCACTCCACCGCAGTGGCGATGGGAGGCTCCTATCAAGCCGTGGATGAGAACGAAGTGCGGGCTTTAGCTCGGGCCCTGGCTCCATAGCCGGAGCGAAAGTACAATCGGACAATTGGTGAGGACCATCACGACTTTTGGCGATGTTCGGCAGGACCACACTGTGCTCTTGGTCTTGCCCACCGATGTGCCACCGGGTCGGGTTCGCGTTACCGTGACGATTGACGAGCCGTCATCGCCCTCCCCACTTTCTCCGCAAGAATTTTTGAAGAGCGAGCTATTCGGGATCTTCGCGGATCGTGAGGACTTGCCTTCCACCAACGAAGAATTTAGGGAGTGGAGAAGGAAGATTTCGGCGGAATGACTCTTGATACTGACGTGCTGATTGAGATTTCAAGAGGTCGTTCAGAGGCAATACCTTTCCTCAAATCTCTGGACTCTCCGACTCTGAGAATTTCAGGAATCGTTGCCATGGAGTTTCTAATCGGATCTCGCGATAAACATCAGCAGGCTCAATCCCAGAAGATTTTGTCGAAATGCGAAATTATTGCCCTGAGTCCACGAGATTCTCTATTAGCGGTTACGCTGGTGGAAGAATTTGGGCTCAGGTCTGGGCTGAGCCTGCCGGACTACCTGATTGCGGCTCAGGCTCTAAACAATTTCGAAGTACTTTACAGCTTTAACATAAAGCACTTTTCCATAATTCCGGGTCTCGATGTTTGGGCGCCATACGAGCGCGCCGATCGCTGAATGGTCGGCTGGGTTAGATTTTGCCTTTGACTTCGATATTGGTTTCGGAGCCGGACAGGTCTCCGCGGGCGTATTCCTTGCGGCGGTAGTTGCCGGTGAAGTCGAACGCGGTCGAGGTGTTGACGGAGCCGAACCGGACCGAGAGTTGGGTACGACCGGAGAATTTTCCGTCGGAACTCGAGACGTCGTAGGCGATGGGGGACTCAGAATCGGGAACCTTGCCCTCGGTCTTGATGGTGACTCGATCCTTGTTCCACTTGACTTGGATGGTGAAGGCGGCGGTTTTGACGCTGGAACCAGATGTGACGAAGAGGCCGAGATTTGCGGAGTTGCGGCCAGTTTTGTATGCCGGATCGTCGCCAAGGGTGCCTTTGTAGGTGAACCTGCCGAGCGTAATTGCGAGCTCCGAAGTCGGGCTCAGGTCGCTGAAATTGCCGGTGAGTTCAATCTGAAACGAGTAATTACCGGTGGTGTGGGACCGAGTGGTTGAGGAGTTGAAGTCGGATTGAGTGACCTCTCGCGTCCGAATTGCCTCGCTGTACGAGACTTTTGAACCGGCGGGTAGGGGTGCCTCCTTGATGGGCGCAACTGCTTCCACTTGACCGAAAAAGGGGAGAATTGCCGAAAGAATAGTCGCACTCATGTTGCCTCAACCGCAATTATAGCATGGATTTTCGTAATTGCCAAGCGAATGGTCTGACGAGGGCTCCATAGTCCCTCATCCCGGCAGTGGTTAGAGTTTTCCGGGCGCCGACAGGAGTGTCGGCGCTCCCAGGCACAATCATCCTCGACCTTCTCCCTCGGGAGAAGGTGATGTTGTGGCTACCAGGGTGAGATATTGGCCTGCACGCCAAAGGCTAGGTGGGCAGCGCGTTGCATTCGTGCGGGGTTGCCGGTGGTGAAGAAGTCCGATGTTCCGACGGATGCGGTAATGGGTGGCAGGGAAGGCTTTAGCTGGGCAAATGCGATCGTGGCCGGGTCCACAAATTCCACCTCGGGCATGATCAGGCGGATTTGATCGGCGAGGGCGATGTAATGGGTGCAGGCAAGGACCAGCCGCGGATCGTTGCGGATGGGGCCGAGGATTTTCTGCAGTTCGGGGCCGGCTTCGGCTTGCAGACCAGCTTCGATGATTCCTGATAGCGGCTGAGCAACCCGAGGGTGAACGGTGAACCCGGCGGCGCGCAGGGGGCGGGCGTAGCTGCCACTGCGGATGGTGCGGGCACCACCGATAACGCCAAAGGGCGAGCGGTCGGGGCTCGCTTTCAGGTGCTCCAAAGTGGGCTGAATGACTCCAGATACGGGAATTGGGCTCTTGACACTGCCGAGAACCGTGCTGGCGGCGTTGCAAGCCACGACTAGCCGCTCGGCTCCGCGCGCTTGCATCTCCTTGGCAATAGTCTGGATGCGATTCGCCAGGGCAGAGTGGGTCAATAATCCGTAGGATCGTGAGCCTTGATCTCCTAGATAAATAACGTTGATATCGGGCCGGCTCTGGCGCAGTAGATTGTAGAAACCGAGGCCACCCACGCCCCAATCAACGATTCCGAAATTCACACCATGTTTTACTCGCCAGCCGCATGTTTCGGTTCGGTATTTTTAGCGGCGGTACCGGCTATCCTTTTCGGACGCGTATGGCGGTGATCGAAAAAATTCGGAAGGGCGCTTCGTTTCAGCAACTCGGCCTGATGCTGGTGATTCTGTTTTTGGCGGTGGTGAACACCAGGTTTGCGGGGACTCACCTAGACCATGTGGAAGGTCGGGTGGTCAACAACTTCCTTAACGCTTCAACCTTGTTGCAGATCTTTACCGACACGAGCTTCTTCGCGATCATGGCGGTGGGGATGACGGCGGTCATCGTCAGTGCGGGCATTGACCTTTCGGTCGGATCCATCTATGCCCTATGCGGCGTGTCTCTCGCATTACTGATGCGGGCTAACCCGGGCTTGAACCCGGTGGTGGCGCTGGCGGCGACCCTGGGAGTTGGAGTCTTGGCCGGTCTTATCAATGGGACGGCGGTGGCGAGTTTGGGCGTTCATCCATTCATCATCACGCTTGGGACAATGTGGATTTACCGCGGGGTGGCGTTTGTGGCAACCAAGGCGGAAAGCATTTTGGTTCCGGAATCCATGAATCACCTCCTGAAGACCGGAATGCCGGGGCGACCAGATCTGCATCCGGTGGCGACGCTGGCCATGCTGGCGGTGGTGTTTGTCGGTGGAGTCTATTTGACGCGCACAGTGTATGGACGACGAATCTTCGCGGTCGGTGGGAATGTGGATGCGGCGCGTTACTCTGCGTTGCCGATTGGCAAGATCCTGTGCGGCGTTTACGTGGTGAGCGGGTTAACGGCCGGCGTGGCTTCGTTCTTGAGCACATGCTACTACGGGAGCGCTTCTAGTGGCGACGGTCAGGGATACGAACTGTACGTCATCGCCAGTGCAGTGGTGGGCGGAGCGAGTTTGACGGGCGGAAAGGGCACGGCGATAGGCGCTTTTCTAGGGGCGCTTTTGATCGTGATGATTCGTCAATCCATTCGGACTTTGCGGCTGGATTCCAACTATGAGTGGATCATTATCGGATTCGCCATTATCATCGCGGTCGTCTTTGACCGGCTCAGCGCTCGGCGAAGAAAGGTAGTGGCATAAAATAAGGTTTTGATTCATCAAAACTTTCATTAGCTTTTGAAAGCACGAATGAGCTAGACTGAAAAGTGACGTCAGGGACGACGTTCACGAGGCAAAAGGCATTGGTAGATTACGATCCCAACATCATTCAGACCATTGAGGACGACCGCCCTCGCATTCCGGTAGGGCTTCTCTCCCGCGAAGAAAAAGATCGCCTGATTGAACGTGGCTTTTTGGGCTTGTACCGATGGTACGTAGCGAAGAGCCAGGAAAAACGGAACTGGAATCCCGATCTATCCTTTGATTGGCGGGCATTTCGCAAGGATCACTCGCCAGAGGTCGTGCGAATCTTGGAAGGCTTTTTTGCCGTAGAGCAGTATGTTCCCGACTACGTGACGACGTTGTTGCGGGTGATCCGCAAGAGTCACGGTCGTTCCCACTTCCACATTCGATGGGGCGCCGAGGAAGAGCGGCACGCCGAGCTTTGGCATAACGCCGTGTTGTTCTCGGGCCAACGTGACGGCGAATGGTTGCGCGGCTATATGGGCGATCTGCGGGCAAATATGTGGCAGCTGCCGTGGGACGACCCGATCCACATGATTTTCTACACGGTATTCCAAGAGCGCGCCACCCAGGTGAATTACTTGAACTTGGGAGTGATTGCTCGAGGCAAGAGCGATTTGGAAATGTTCGCCAATGACGCGGATCCGATTCTGGACGCGGCTTGCCGAACGATTGCGGCGGACGAAGCGGCTCACTACAACTTCTTCTTGGAAGGCGCGCGACTTTATATGTATTACTATCCGACCAAGGCTATCGAAGCCATGTCGGACGTAATCAAATACTTTGCGATGCCGGCCGGGAACATCATTCCGAACTACGATCGCTTTGCCGAGTTGGTGCACAAAGCGGCCATTTACGGGCCGCGAGAGCACGCGAAAGACGTGGTTCAGGTCGCCCTCAAGAATTTGGGCGTGGCCGGCCGAAAGGCGCTGGAGAACGGAATCAAACGTAGCCGGTTGGTGCCGGATGAGAACGGCAACCTGCGCGAAACGGCAGTTTTCGAGGGTATCGACTTCCAATTCATTCAGTCCGCGGTGCAGCGAATCTTTGGACGAATAGAAGGACACGAGCGAGAATCGGGCCTGTGGGAAGTGGATCCCACGCCGTTCGTTCCAAACTACGCTTAAGCCTGCGGTCGGTCACATGGGTCTCATGGGTCTCATATGACCGATCACCGATAGAACAGATTGGTGGGATCGTCGCGCCAAACGCATCGGTTCTCCACCTTAGGCGGATGACCTGTTTTTCGCTCAAAATTGCCGTTTTGTACGGCGAACGATTAAGTTTTTTGAGACGTCTAACGATGAGCCTTCGTTTCGGTGGGCCTATTGGTCTACAATACGGTTTCCGAAAGGAAGGTGCCACTGCCGCCCTTGGTCGTGCCAAGGGAGGCGAGCGGCGCAGGATTAAGTAAGCGTATGGCGTTACCACGCATTCCAATGACGCAGTTTTTACTGCAGAAAGGCTATCTGAAGCCGGAACAACTGGAAGAGGCGACGAAAGTTGCCCAGCAAACCAGTCAATCCGACATTGGCAAGGTCCTTGTCTCGCTCAACATGGTGGGCGAGCGAGAAGTGCTCATGGGCAAAGCCCAAGAAATGGGCATAGGCTTTGTTGATCTAGACCGGATCACCGTCGATTCAAGTGCCATCAACGTGGTGAACGAGAAGTTGGTGAAGAACCACAACGCGGTCCCGGTGAAGAAAGATGGCATGACGCTGTACGTGGCCATGACCAATCCCAATAACATCGTCGCGCTCGACGATATTAAGATTGCTTCTGGTTGCCGCGTGGTGCCCGTTCTGGCAGTGCCTGGTGCGATTGAGGACGCAATCAAGAAGTACTACGGTGGATCGGCTGCGGCCGATGCGGCAGCCGCAAACTCGCCCGTGCCAGCCCCGACGGCGGTGGTACCAGCGGCAGGATTTGGCGACGCCATGCGAACGGCTATCGCCCAAGCCGGTGTTGCCCGCGCTCGGGAAGACGCTTTGGACTCGGCGGGTGATGAAGACGAAAAGATGGCGGATCAGGCGCCGATCATTCGTCTTGCCAACGCGCTCATTCAGCAAGCAATTTCGGACCGTGCCTCGGATATTCACGTGGAGCCGCAACCGCGAATGGTTCGGGTCCGCTACCGTATTGACGGCGTTTTGATGGAAGCCATGACGGTGCCGCGGAACTTGATGGCGGCATTGATCAGCCGCTTTAAGATCATGGCCGACATGAACATTGCGGAACGACGAATTCCGCAAGACGGTCGTATCGAAATCAAGACGCTGGGCAAGGAATACGACCTTCGTGTTTCTTCGGTCCCGACTCCGTACGGCGAGAAAATCGTTATGCGAATTCTGGACAAGAACTCGGGCATGGTCGGCTTGGGAAGACTTGGCTTTACCGAAGAGAACCAGCTTAAGATTGAGGAACTGACCAGTCAGCCGAACGGAATGTTCTTGGCGACGGGACCCACGGGTTCGGGTAAGACCACGACCCTAAACTCGATCCTTTCGGGATTGAACACCGTTGGTACGAACATCTTGACGGCAGAAGACCCGGTTGAGTACCAGATGGTCGGTGTCGCCCAGGTTCAGATGAACAAGAAGGCGGGACTTACATTTGCCACCGCGCTTCGTGCATTCTTGCGGCAAGACCCCGACATCATCATGGTCGGAGAAATCCGTGACTTGGAAACGGCAGAAATCGCAATTGAAGCATCGCTGACCGGTCACCTTGTGCTTTCCACGCTTCACACGAACGACGCACCGTCCGCAGTTCTTCGTTTAGGCGATATGGGCGTGGAGCCATTCCTTATCGCGGCGACCTTGATCGGCGTTCTGGCCCAGCGACTAGGACGTCGCGTTGACCCGGACCATCGAGAACCCTATGAGGTTCCGGCGGCCGATCTGAGACGATTCGGTATGGATGTGCCGGATCCGGAGAAGCTCATCACGCTATATCGAGGCGTTCCCCACGAGAACAACCGTATGACCGGCTACCGGGGACGAACGGGCTTCCATGAACTCATGACTCTCAACACTGAGATTGCGGAACTCATCGTACGTCGGGCGCAGTTGACCGACATTAAGGCCGCCGCGAAAGCGAATGGAATGAGAGAATTGCGCGAGGATGGCCTCGTGAAGGTATTGAACGGGGTCACTGATCCTGGCGAAGTTATGCGCGTGGTGTTCACCGCCGGCTTCTAAAGAGCGTAATAAAAAGAAATGCAAAATCAACCGCCCATCATGCAACAGCCGCCCCGCATTCCCCCGACTATGGGGGGAGGCCTACCGCCGATCAACGGTTCGGTCGCTCAGCCAGAAGTTGAAGCGCCCAAGGGTCCGCCGGAATCGCTTGAGGACCTTCATATTGATGAGCTCCTCCACATCGTGGTGGATAAAGGCGCGTCGGACCTGCACATCTGCCAGTCCTCGCCGCCCATCATCCGAGAGGATGGCGCGCTTAAGCCGCTGAACTACGAGAAGTTCACGCCTCAGCACGTGCAGCGAATGATGTACGACATCATTTCGGATGAAAATATCAACCGATTTGAAACGACACTGGAACTCGACTTTTCTTACTCGCTTCCACGGCGCGCGCGTTTCCGTGTGAACATGTATCGCGAGAAGGGTTCGGTTGCCGCGGCATTCCGACTTATTCCGCAGAAGATTCCCACCGTTGAGCAGCTGAACCTGCCGCCGATTCTGAAGCAGCTGACGGAGAAGCCGCGTGGTCTGATCTTGGTGACCGGTCCGACGGGGTCGGGTAAGTCCACCTCGTTGGCGGCGATGATCAATCACATCAATGAGAATCATGCGCACCACATTATCACGATTGAGGACCCGATTGAATATCTGCACGAACACAAGAAGTGCATCATCAATCAGCGCGAAGTAGGAAGTGATACGAAGAGCTTCTTGAACGCCCTACGCGGTTCGCTTCGTGAAGATCCCGATATCTTGCTGGTTGGTGAAATGCGTGATATGGAAACGATTTCGTTGGCCATCACGGCAGCAGAAACCGGACACTTGGTGTTCGCAACGCTTCACACTAATACGGCGGCGGAATCGGTTGACCGTATGATTGACGTTTTCCCGCCCGGACAGCAGGAGCAGATCCGCGTTCAGCTTTCGAACAACATCATCGCGATCATCTCGCAGCAGTTGTTGCCAAAGTTGGGAGCGCCCGGTCGTGTTCCGGCCAACGAAGTGATGATCGCTTCGGCGGCTATCCGCAACCTCATCCGCGAAGCAAAGAGTCACCAGATTCCTTCGATGATCCAGACCAGCGGTAACGTTGGCATGTTTACGATGGATCAATGTTTGCGGGATCTGTACCTAAAAGGGCTCATTTCGCTGGAAGATGCTTATGCTCGCTGCGTGCAGAAGGACGAATTGACTAAGATGATCAATTCTCCCCAAACAGGAGCCGGACCGGGATCAGGCCCGGGAGTTCGCGTCATGCCCAATCAACCGGGCCGTTAAGGGTCGGGTAAACGACAGAAAAGGAAAAATTAGATGCCGGTATACAGTTACACTTTCCGAGACGCCAGCGGCGGTACCCAAAAGGGAACCGCCGATGCCGACAGCGAGGAGATTCTAAGGAAGCGTTTTGAAGAACAGGGCTTCACGATCACCGAGCTGACCATGATCAAGGCGCGTTCGCCGCGCCAAAAGCAATACGGCAAGGTCAAACTGGGTCATCTTTCGGTTTTCTGTCGCCAGTTCAGCACCATGGTGGACGCCGGTGTGTCACTCGTGCGATGTTTGGACGTTTTGGGTCACCAGACCAGCGATCCGAAGCTTCGCAAGATTCTGTCGGACATCGGAGAACGCGTTGAAGGCGGCGAAAGCCTTTCTCGCGCTATGCAGCGGCATCCTAAGACCTTCAGCAACCTCTTCATTGGTTTGATCAAAGCCGGTGAAGTGGGTGGTGTTTTGGAAGAGTCGTTGCAACGTCTTAGCCACTTCTTGGAAAAGGACGTGGAACTTCGCCGAAAGGTGAAATCGGCCATGACCTATCCGACCCTGGTTGCCATCATGGCGGTCGGCATTACCACCTTCTTGGTCGTATGGTTCGTTCCTCAGTGGGCGGCGATTTTGACGGACCTTGGTTTGAAGGCCGACCAGTTGCCATGGCCAACCAAGTTTCTGATCGACGTTTCGAACGCGATTCAACACTCGTGGTACTTCGTTTTAGGTGGTATTGCCCTTATCGTAGTGGCGTACCGAATGTTTGTTTCCACCCGCTTTGGTCGTCGTGTGGCCGACCGCGTGCGGTTGAAGCTGCCAGTATTTGGAAAGTTGCACCACAAGGTTTGTTTGGCACGCTTTAGCCGAACGATGGGTACGTTGCTTACTTCGGGTGTACCGATTTTGCAAGCCATCGAAACGGTGGCGGGAACGGTTGGCAACACCATCATGAGTGACGCGCTGATGGAAGCTCGCGCTCGTATCCGAGAAGGAGACCGTATCGGCGATCCGCTGGAGAATTCCAAGCTGTTCCCACCGATGGTCGTCCACATGATCGGTATTGGTGAAGAGTCGGGATCTCTCGACTTCATGCTTCAGAAGATCGCGGACTTCTACGAAGCAGAAGTGGAAGCGGCACTGGCTTCGCTCACGGCCGCTATCGAACCGTTGATGATCGTTTCGCTGGGATTCGTGGTTGGCTTTATCGTTATTGCGATGTTCCTTCCCCTCGTAGACGTTATCTCGAAACTGTCGAGCGGCGAAGGCGACGACAAGTAACGGGTCACTGGCTAAGAGCACGGGGCAGACAAGCAAATGCTTGTCTGCCCCGTTGATTTGTCACCGGCAATATTTTCGGGTCCTGCTATCATGAAGCGATGAATTACGAGACCCCCGTGATCCCGGCCCTTCCGGATTGGACGGTCATCCTGGGGTTCTTTTTGGGAACGGTGGCCGGCAGTTTTCTGAACATGGTTATCTACCGGCTGCCCCGGGGAATCAGCTTTTGGAATCCCAGCCACAGTATTTGCCCCATTTGTAAGCACAAATTGGATTGGATCGATCTAATGCCATTGTTCAGCTGGCTGTCGACCCGAGGAAAGTGTCGCTACTGTGCGGTCAAAATTCCGGTTCGTTACTTTCTGGTGGAGCTGCTTTGCGGGGCCTTATTTGCTGGCATTTGGTGGCAATACCTTTGTGTGGGCGACAAGCCGTTGGTGGCGACCGCTTACCTTGCAGTGGCGGCGTGTCTGGTTGCGGTCATATTTATTGATGCCGAACTGTTTATCATCCCCGATGAGTTGAATGCGCTGATTATGATTCTTGGGGTGTCTTACGGGGTGGCGAACAAAGACATTGCAACCTGCCTGCTGGGGGCGTTCACCGGTTGGGGCCTGCTCTGGGGAATCACCCTGCTGGGGCGGGTGGCATTTGGAAAAGACGCCATGGGCCATGGCGATATCAAGCTGATGCGCGGAATGGGAGCCTTGCTTGGCCCCGCCATGACGGGCGTGAGCCTGGTAATGGCGGTGTTCGTCGGCTTAATCGTCGGTGTAGCGCTCATCGTAGCCCAGCGTGGAAAGGCGGTGACCGAACCGGTGGGAGAAGAAGGGGCGACGGAAGAGGATTTTGCGCCTCCAGAAAGCATCGGAAGCATTTTTAAATTTGGGATTTGGTACCTGCTGTGCCTGGATGTGGTGGGTGTTTTCGTGCCCGGGATCTATAAGCTCATCGGTGACGAGATTCCCGATGCAGCCTCGGAGGAGATTGACAACTGGAAACCCACCGTTACCACAATCCCATTCGGACCCTACTTGGCGGCCGGGTGTTTGGTCTGCATGATTTTCGCGGGTCCGGTGCAGCGGGGAATCGATGGCTATTTTAGTCAGTTCCAGGGTCCGTCCGTGCCATCTACCCGGTGATAAAACGTCTCAACTATCGGAGATTCCGTCGGCCTTAGGGTAGAACGACGGGAGAGATTAGGTAAGTGAGACGGGTTTGGAGGGGAACTACGTCCTGGGGGTCGTTGAATTCCGGTCACGCGAAAGAGAGGGGAAGGTCTTGGTTCGCGGGGTTGGTTTGACCTACCAGTGCGGGAACATCGCCACCGGGGTGCGAGTCTGATTACGACGGGGATATCTGGAAACAGTGCGTATGAACGTTCGACGTGGATTTACATTAATTGAGCTACTGGTGGTGATTGCGATCATCGGCATTCTAGCGGCCATCACTTTTCCGGTGTTCACCCGAGCGAAAGACTCTGGGTACCGCTCATCGGACATCTCTAACATGAACCAGATTCGATCGGCACTGGAGCTTTATAAGCAGGACCAGGGTGCGTTCCCGCCCGCCTTGCTGGGCTACGCAACCGGTTACAGCAACTTTACGCCGTCGGATTCGGACATCATTCCCGCCAACTTGGTGGCAGGTGCCCTGTATCCCAAGCGCATCAACTCACTTGAGATTCTGCGGCCCGCCTACGATCGCGGAGGCACCGAGGCGAGCAAGCTGTTCACGATGGCTAAGTGGCCGAACAAAGTAGCGGCCGGGGCTGGTGACGACGAGAAGGCATTTCAGCGGTTTGGACCGATGGACAGGCCGGTCAGCCGATGTGTGGATACGTCCTTGGTGACTAACTACTATTACAATATTTCTGGATACGACGTGGCGCCCGCCGGGCCGCCGAGTGCGGGACCGGGTAATGAGCTACGTTACACCCTCTTCTGGACTGGCTACTCGGTACCGAGTTCTTGCAACCCGGTTGATGCGGTTGGTAGCGGAAATGATAATCCGCGGCAGCTCGGCTACACCGATCCGCCCGACACTACGGTGATCACCTGGAACAGTTTCTTTCGAGATTGGTCGAACGGAGTGCCGGAGCGCTCAGGTAAGCGAGATCTAGTTCTCTTCTTGGGAGGCGGGGCGAAGCCTTACGATTCTCGAGAAGTGTTTGAGAAGAGCTGGCAGGTAAATCCTTAATCGGAGTTGACATGGCAGAGTATCAGTGTCCAATACCCGGCAACCGGGCTGGTAAGGCCGTCGCTTCGGCGATGAACTTCCGGAACATGGTTCGAACTCGACGCGGCACCACCTTAGTGGAGATGCTGGTTGTGATCGTCATCTTCTTGGTGGGAATTCTGGCCGTAGTGCAGATCTTCCCGGGTGGATTCCGACTGTTGATTCAGGCACGCAAGCAAGCCCAGGCGGCGGCCCTGGCGCGATCTGAATCCGAACGATTGACGGCAACGCCGGACGGCATCCCGGAGATGATATTGCCGACCCCAGCGGCAGCCGCGAATAACCCGAGCTTGACCAATCTGGGTCCGGCTGGAGTTTCGGTCTTGCCGAACGGAGACCTGATGGCCTCGGACGGAAGCAATCTGGGTCATTGGATGTATAACTCCGGTGCCAATCGCTTCCGATTGATCGAGAGCGAGCATCACCGCATGTCGGCCCCCCGCCGCATTGGTACGGGTACGGACGATTACGGGTGTGCCTTCCTGCCCACTTTTGGATTGGTGGATGGTAACTACGCTCAGGTGAGCGGCAATTTGCTGGCCATTGAGACAAAGATTCCGGCCGACCTCACCAGCGTCGGCACCGATTTGTACGGCACCGCGACCTCTTTCGGAGATTTCACGGCGGCAGTTTCTAACACCGCAACTCCTCAACTGTTGGTGCCGACCGGAGACCAGACACGGCAATACCGAGTTTGGCTGAATGTCAACGTAACACGAGACGGAAATCCAAGTGCCCGAACCTTGCGAGCGCTGTTGATCTCCACGCCGGTGACGACCGTTCCGTCGGGAGCCACTGAGCATCCGCTTTGCCGAGTGGACCTGAACTCGCTCGCTTCGGCAAACTTGGATTCTGGCGAAACATTGAGCGCGGTGGATTCCAGCTCGGTGCGGATTCGACGATCCTACCGGGAAGTGGGGACTTTCTCCAACGATCCGTTTGAGTTTCGGGTGATTGAGCCAAAGCGCGGACTGCTATTGTTCAACCCGACTGCAGCCGCCGCGACAGTTGCCGATGGCGATGGTCGCAGTCCGTTACAGGTTGTGGTCAGCTATGCCACTCGAGACTGGAGGGTTCTGCGCCAAGATGTGCGGTTTGTTGAGGCAGATCAGGGGCAGTTCAAGCTGCCGCTGGGTTCCATCAAGACGAATAATCCTTCGACGCCGGATGGCTTAAATGTCTCGACCATCGATTCTTTGCCCGATGATCCCATTGGCTATCAGTCGCCATTGGCTTCCCACTTCGCAATCATCGACCTCGAAACCGGCGGATTAGTGGCCGAGCAGACGAAGACCGACGGTCGCCAGTTGATTCAAGTGGACAAGGCGGCGGGTGTGTTCCGGTTTATCGATGCGGATCAATCTACACCGACGATGGACATCACGATTGTTTTGCCGACGGGTGGAGTGCGTACGGTTGGCTTGACGGGCCGATCGCTGCGAGTTCTTTACGAAGTGAAAGAAGAGTGGAGCGTTCAGGTGACGCGAGCCGCCTCTCGGTACTCGGCAAGTGGCTTGCTTCCCGATATCGGTCAGTACTACATCGGTGGTACCAATACGGGTCTGGGTGGTGCTGCTACCCGCATCTACTTCCCGGCAGTTGACGCGAGTCAATCTGTGAATGTGGACAAGATTGCGTACATCCGCGCCGGCGGTGGACGAGGAGAGATCTCGGCAATGCGATTTAATCTTCGCTACCGAACGGGAGATCCAATTAACTTGCCCAGCTTGGATATTCGGGAGGCAGCGAATGATGCGATCGGCTTTGACTTCAACGCGGCGCCAGCCGTGTCCGGGGTACGTGGATCATCGATCCAGGTTCGGACTCTTTGGAACCCAGATCAAGTTAGTTTGGGGTCGGATACCGACGCCAATATGTCGAAGATCAATACGTGGGGCCAGGGTTGGCGCAATCGATTGACGCAGGTATTTATCGACGGGGGAGCAGGTAAGTGATGAAAAAGCGCGCGTTTACTCTTATTGAATTACTCACAGTTATCGCGATCTCCTCTCTTTTGCTGGGTCTCATCGTGTATCCGATGTTCCAGAGCTTCAATTTCGTGCGTGAAGGTCAAGCGCAGGTGGACGCTAAGTCCCGGGCAACTCAACTCTCCGAGAAGATCAAGACCGAGGTGAATAACTCAGTGGCGGTGAGAGGCGGTGGCCGGGTAGAGACGACGGTGAACGGACTTGATATCCTGACCTCGGCGTCTTCGATGGTGGTAAGAATTCCGCAGGTAAATGCCAACGGAAGCATTTTGCAACCCCGAACCGATGTAGAAACGGTCCTGCCCTACGCAAAGCTTGATTTGCTCAAAGCCGCACAAAATGGTGAGACTGGGGCAACCGGGTTTGTTGACCCAATCACCGGCAAGATCGACCCAACGCTCAAAACCTTTAAAGGCCAGGTTTCATTACCCGTAACGCCGGGTGCGACATTGATTCGGTATGCCATTGGCCTACGCGATCCGTTCAAGCCGTACAACAATCCTTACGAGGGACTTCTGATGGCGAAGAATGCCGATCAGGACAACCTGTTCGTGCTTTACAGATTCGAAGTGCAGCCGCGCGTGTTTCGCACGATTTCTGGAAGCAGCCAGTACGCAGCAAACCTAGAATATTTCGATGCGGATGCGGCCAATCAGCCGATCCTGGACGATCCTAAGTTCTTGGTGCCAAATGTGGATGGCACAGGAGTGCCCATCGAGACGGACGCAAAGGCAACCCGCATTAAGAATTGGTTGGCCAAAGGGGTGGTGCAAACCGAGTTGTCTCGTTTCGACATGGTTGAGACCGTGTACGACCGCAATAGTCGTCGAGTCGCCAATACCGGTGGCATTCCGACCCTGATTCCCTTGGTCCAATTCCGTCCATCGCGTGTATCCAGCGAGCCGGCGGCGGGGCAAACCGCAGTTAGGATTGGAGAAGAAACGGATAATGGGGCAGCCTTGGCCCCCGATACGTTTACAACCACCATGGGTCTCTGGTCGAACGCGATTACTCGCACCTGGCCGGTGGGCTGGAATTCGAGCGATAGCGCCAATAATGAATACGAAGTTGGTCGAGGCGACGCAAATAACGGCTTGCCCGGATTTCCTCCTGGATTCAGCATTTACGCGTATGATCCCGACACGACGATTGATGACGTCCTGACCGGCATCGAAGTTTTTGATCTGGACACCTACACCCGTCTGAATAATACAGGCGGTCGGTATCCGTTCTCCCAGGCCGTGAACGCGGCGAACGCGCGGAGCGGATGGCTGTCAAACGCGGCTGCCCGCCGGATTTTTACTCCGTACTCGATTGACGCGACGCGCGGTCGTCTGGTTAGCAGCTTTGCCATCTCCGAAGTCGGTGACGTCACCAAAGCGGTGGATCCGTTAAATCCTAATAATTTGCCCACGGTGGGTACAGGCGAAGCGGAAACACCGAAGACCGCGGCGGATTTGACCGGCAATTTTTACGACGCCAAGTTCGGCACGATCAACGCCCGATTCAATAAGGTGTTTGACATGTGGGAGAAAGATACGAACACCAGCTACGGCGTTCGTAATCTGGACCAGTCTCGCATCCAACGATTTATTGATCTGCGGGTTACCCCAGTCTTCGACGGCTCGAATACTCCTTTGCGACCCGAGCTGGGTCTGAAGGCAAGTGTGGTGCCGGGTAGCGAGATGGTGGAAGGTCCGGATCAGAACCCCGGCCCGAATTACGGCCTGAAAATTCGCTACACCCGAGTCCAAGGGAACCCGGGGATCAATCAGTACCGAATCAACTACGCCGACTTGGCAGAGCCTACGAACTATGCCTTGATCGGATTGGGAGGGACGGCGCTGGCCGGATTCCTGCCTGATTCTTACGATCCGCAGAATTTTGTGAGCGCGATTGTCCAGCCTCAGTACAAGGCGGGATACATCCAGCTGAACAGCGATCCTGGTTCGCCGTTGCCGAAGGGCGATATTCGAGTGAGCTACCGATTCCAATTCACCAAGAGCCGAACGGGAACGTCCGCTCAATTAGCCGGTCTAAAGACTGACGTGTTTGCCGTGGACTACGATTCGAGAGAGCTGATGACCATTTTAGTTTCGATCCGGAGCTATCCGCAGTCGAACCAGCCGAACGCTCAGACCGTTTCCTTGCAGACAACGGCGAAAGTACGGAACTACATCCGATGATGCATAAACGGAAGCACATTCAGCCCGAAACCCAAAAGGGATCGCCGTGGACGCGATCCCTTCAAGCCCGCCGCGAGCGGGGACAGACGATCATCGTCGCCCTCATCGTGCTGGGAATCTTGCTGATCTTGGGCCTGGTTTTCCTCGGAATTATTAGCCGCAGCGTGGGCGATAGTTCCCGATTGCAGACCCGTAGTCTGGCAAATGACCTTGCTGAATCGGGAATTCGGTATGCGCACAATCAACTTCTCACCAGTAGCGATGGCGCAGACTGGCGTGGCAATTTGACCTTGCCCATTGCCGAAGTAGGGAACCCTAATTTTTCCCGTGATCCGGATGCGGGCTTTCTTCGCCCCGGCTCTGGGCTTGCTCTGAGTTCTGGTGCCGCCGACACGGGCGGACCGGACGGACTGGGGCCGTGGGTGCGGGTGAATTTCGATGGCGGTCGCGCATTGGTTCGCGTTCGCTACGCTCCCAGCGATGCCAATATTTTTGCTAGCTCCCCCGCTGGGGCGCTCCGCGATCCCGGGGCACTGCGCAACTATCTGATTATCGAATCGATTGGTCGGCCGGGACGGGTGGATACCAACGACCCGACCACCTTGCTCTCGAATAATTCAATCCAGTTCCAGAATTTTTCGGGAACGGGTCAATTGGAGGCCTCCTTAGGAGCGTTTGGGCAGCTGGCGAGCAATGTCAACGCGAAGAAGCTCACCGCGTTTGCCGCGATCGGTATTACGGAGCACGCTCGGACGATTACGAACAAAGATAAGGTGAGTCGCCCGGCGGAAATCGGTATCCCCAGCAACCTCGGTGTGCTCTACTTCACCGATAGTGGCGCCCCGGTAACGGTAGGTGATGTCCTCACTCAGCAATTGGGAACAGACACCATTGAAAACGTCATTGGGACCAGTAAGGTGTACGGGATCGGTGGTTTGGGATCATTCCATAGCAACGCCGATATCGCACTTTATGGCCAGCTCACGATGTTTGCCAACGTATCAATGGGCGACAACTTTAGCGTCGCCGGAACGATTACCGGTACGTCCGGATCTGTTTTACGCGTCAATCGACGTGAGTATCAGCGGCGAACGCAGACGTGGCTGCCAAACGAGGTTTATAACCTAACCGGTGGCGGCAATCTGGAGAGTCGTTCGGAAAGCTTTACGACGGCCAAGGGCGTTGTGAAGGACAATGTGGCCCGAACGGACGGAGATGGTTACAACCGAGGTGTTGGCTTTGAGGCACCGCCGATTTTCAGCGCCATTGACCCGCAGACCGGTGAGAATCGGTACGTGCAGTTAACAAAGGCGTCGGGTCGAGCAGAGGGAGGTCCTAACAGCGGTCAATTTGGCTACGGAAGTGGCACCTTCGTCGACAACGCAAGTGATCGTCAGACGCCGCGAACAGAAACGGGTCGAGCCGGCAATCCGGGGACAGATTCGTTGACCTTCGATTGGTTGAACCCGAATCATCCCGACAGCAAGTACTGGGTAGGTCCGTATTACATGCCGCCCGGAGCCCAGATTGAGTTTCGTCCCGACGGATTTCTGATTACCCGGGATTCGCGGGCACCGGTTGCCGAGCGATTCTGGCGAACTCCTGCCGGAGCCAGCACCAATGTTAGAACCATTCGGTATCGCCTCGGGCGAGCTTCGAACCGGCAACTCTGTGTGGTGAACTCCTTCACGCCCGGTATCGCTTCGATTGATGGAAGTCTAGGGGTAAGCGACTTTGATCGCGGGGTGCCGTTTAACGGAGTCATCTATGCCCAAGGCAATGTGCGGGTTCGGGGAATCATTCCGACCGACATTCAAATCACGTTGGTGTCCGATGCCACCGCTTATATTGAGGGCAGCATCACGAAGGGCATCACGGGGAATCAGTGGACGGCGACCTACAACCCAGTCCTGGGAGATCCCGAGGTGCCCGTCGTGATCGGTTCGAAGATGGAGCGACCAAGCCGATCGTTGCTCGGAATCATGGCGCGAGACTACGTTGCGCTGAATACGACGATGTTCTTCGGTCCGGCCGGAAGCGAGAACGCGGAAGCTGTACGAGACCAGCAGGCGATGAAGGTCGCCCAGGATGGCTCGATCAGCCTACAACAAGAGTTTGTTCAGGGCCCGACGACCGCAGCCGACACGTACAAGCCTAATAATTGGAAGCCCTATGCGGTCCAGT
>CANFJD010000014.1 GCA_947447315.1 Fimbriimonadaceae bacterium | reverse complement strand
TAACCGTCCGTCTCTGACCATTGATTGCGATCTCTACCGCCTGCAATTGATCCGAAGGCATACCGGTGAAGTAGCACACGCCGGGGCGCGGGTCGAATAGCGGCGCCCTAGTCTGATCAACAGCCTGGAGTGACTCTGGCAGCACAAAGGCGGTCTGAGTCCCCCCTGTACTCGCCGAAATGACGTTTTTACCTTCGTTGATTTCGCGCAGTGCCGTTTCGAATTGGCGACGGATCGGTTCGGCGTCAATGGCCGTTTTAACTTGGCTAATCCGACTTGACTGGAGGCTCCACGCATCATTTGCAGCTTCCCGGTGAGCCCGGAGCGCCCGGTTTGCCGTGGCATCGGGCAGCAGGTCGTCGTAGCTATCCAAGTAGCTAATACCGTTGATGATCTCTTCGTTTGCCGCTACAAGCGGTGCCCGAACTTTTTGCTGAGCTTGACCACGTTTTGTTAGCCAAAATCCCAAGCCACCGAGGCCCAAGACTCCTAATATCAGCCAGATCCCAGAGTTACCCTTCGACTGGGTTCCTGCCGAATCGGATGGTGTATCAGATTTGACCATCGAAGACGCGACTGGTTGCGCCGACCCGGCTGCCTTTGCCGTGGTTTCAGCTAAGCTCACGATCGCCGGTGTGAAGCTGTCTGACGTTGCTAATTTGGCGGCATCGACCCCCATTCGTCCCAATTCGGCCCGCGGAACGTTTGGGTTGAAGGCGGCAATTCCACGTTTGGTCAAAACAATGACCGTGCCGTTTTTCATTTTTAGTGGTTGGCGAAATAGCCACTCGGCGTACACTCCGCGCAGTTCCTTTCCATTGCGCTGATACTTCGGTCCGAGTTGCGGAACCACCAGAACCTTGAGCGGCTGATTCGCAGTCTGCTTTGCAACATCGCGGATCGCAGAAATGTCTACTTTGCTTGCTGCGGACGGGTGCACCCAAACGGAATCCTTGCGGAGAGCTTCATATACCGCGTCGGGTGAAATCTGCTGGGCGAACGATTGCCCTACCAAACCAAACGAAATCCCGAGCAACGCGGGAATTACAAACCGTGAACGCTGATTCACGGCTACATTTTGGGCTTGCTGACGAGCATTTTCGCTAAACTGGGACCAATGCTTCTATCGGCGATTGCGGCGAGCTTAGGTTTCTTGCCCACCATCGGGACTTTCGGGGAAAATTCGATTCTCCGCGTGCATGCGCAAACGGCAACCAAACCCGAAGCCGTGAAGCGAATGTTGCGGCCAGAAGAGTGGAAGTCGGTCGAAACGCTCGTCTCCCCGCGCTTATCAAATGATGGTCGCTGGAGTCTATTCACTACTGTTCCCGTAGAAGGCGATTCCCGGACAACTATTCGGGCTAATGATTCTGCCGTAAAGTTCGATGTGCTGAACGGAGCCGCTGCTTCTTTCGACGACACCAGTCAATTCGCGGCTTACATTATTGCTCCGCCTAAGTCGGTAGTGGATCAACTGCGAAAAGAGAAGAAACCGATTCGCACCAAGCTCGGGTTGCGACGGCTCGCGGATGGAGCCGAGAGGACTCTGGATGCCGTTCAGACCTTTAAGTGGATTAAAGACAAACCAATATTGCTGGCTGCTCACCAAAGGCAAGAAGGTAAGCGGGATGGGGCGGGTGAGTTATCCGTGATTGAAGCCATGTCTGGCGTCACGTTGACTCTCGGGAACGTCGCGGATTCCGTCCCGAATCCGTCGGGCACCTTTTTGGCGCTCGAAATCGATGGTGAGACCGGTCCTTCGCAGGTTCAATTGCTCGACCTTCGTACATTGCAACTTCGCCCGGTCTGGTCCGGTGAGGAGACTGTCGCTGGCTTGACTTGGTCGAAGAAGTCCGACACCTTGGCCTTCATGTTCGGGAAGGAACAGGAGAATAAGCAGGGGGCTAGCTACAACTTAGAAGTGGTTGCCAATGCCACCTCCAACGCCCCGAGGATCACCCAATTTGTGGCCGCCAACAGTAAGGCACTGCCTCCCGGTAATCGCATCGCCGAATATCGTGGGCTAGAGGTTTCCAACGACGGCAGTCGTGTTGCCTTCGGAGTTCAGGCGTGGGCCGACAAAAAACCGCCGCGACCGTTGGATCCCGAAAAGGACTCCGACGTCGAGATTTGGAACACGAAAGACCTCAGACTTGTGCCGCAACAAAAGCGACAGATCGGAGGAAAGATAACCGAAACTTTCCTCGGAGTTTGGGACACTGCTCAGCCCGATTTCAAATTGTTTACCACGACCGGTGAACAACGTGCGACTACGATAAACGACCTGAAAACGGTCTGGTTTGTCGATCCGACACCGTACATCACCTCCGTTACCACGGGGTGGTCCGTGAGCGATTCTTACGCGATCAACGTCGAGACCGGCGCAAAAACGAAAGTATTATCGGCCCGACCGTTTGGCCCCGATATTTCTCGCACCGAGCGGTACATCGGCTTCTTCCAGGATAAACGGTGGAAGTTTTACGATGCTGAGACGGGAAAGACCAGCGATCCACTCGCCAAGGCTCCCTCGACGTTTGAAGATGCGGAGGATGACCATCTTGTTCCGGAAAAGCCACCCGCGGGCGGGATTGATTGGCTTGCGGACGACGCGAAAGCGGTGATTTCCGACGGTTATGACCTCTATGAGTATCGGCCAGACACTGGTGCGGTGGCCAAACTTACAGCAGGACGTAAAGACCGTGTTCAGTATCAATATCGCGATGTATTTAACCGCGAGGACGGAGGACTGGCATCGGATACCTACGTGTTTCAAACATTTGATCGCGACACGAAGGCGACTGGCGTTGCCCGTCTGGAGCCTGGAAAAGAGCTAAAGCAGGTATTCCAAATAGATAAAGCAATTGGAAGTCTGCAGCAAGCCCCTGGTACTGACCGAGTTCAATTCACGCTGCAAACGTTTGCTGAATCGCCCAACGTCTACATCAGCAATACGATGTTTACGGCCGCCAAGCCCGTGAGCAAGACGAACCCTCAATTGGCGGAAGTCAAGTGGGGCCACGCGGAAATCGTGAACTACAAAACGCGGTGGGGATTGCCGCTCCAAGGGATCCTGATCTATCCGGCTGATTATTCGCCCGATCGCAAGTACCCGATGGTTACCTACATCTATGAACGGTTAAGTGACGAACTCAATCGGTTTGTACGACCGATCGAGCAATCTGCCTACAATGAGCAGATCCTTTCGCAGAACGGCTATTTCGTGTTCAAGCCCGATATTGCGTACCGAGACCAGAGTCAGCCGGGAATTGATGCGAAAGATTGCCTTGAGCCAGCGGTGGCGGCAGTGGTAGCAAGAAAGGTTGGAGTTGATGGCGATCGGGTTGGATTAATGGGGCACTCTTGGGGAGCCTATCAAACGGCGTTCGTCACGACAGTTTCTCGCACCTTTAAGGCGGGGGTTGCTGGGGCACCGCTTACCGAGCTAACTTCAATGTACAACTCGATCTACTGGAACGCGGGGCGAACCGATCAGGAACTGTTCGAGACGAGCCAGGGACGGATAGCTAAGCCATTCTGGGAAATGCCCGATAAGTACTTTGAGAACTCGGCCGTGTGGCGATCTCGGGAAAGAAAGGGTCCCTTATTGATCGCCTTTGGCGATGCTGACGGCGCCGTAGATTGGCATCAAGGCATCTACCTATACAATACGCTGCGACGACTCGGAAAGGAAATGGTTATGCTGGTGTATCCCGGTGAAAACCACGGTTTGGTAAAGCCCGGAAACATGAAGGATTACGCTACTCGGCTGCGGCACTTCTTCGACGTGAACCTGAAAGGTGCTAAGGCGGAACCATGGCTTCTAACCGGCGTACCGTACCACGTTCCCGGAAACTGATTCGAAATGCTACTTGCGCCGTTTATCGCTGCCGGGCTGGAGGTTCTCCGGCAGCATGGTGCTTTGGAAGAGTTAGCCGTCTTGCGAGAAGTGAAGGTCGGCCAAGTTCATCGCTATTTTTTTCGAGCCGAAGCGACCGCCGGCCTAGACGAATACACCATGGAATACGATGTCTCGATCAAGACCGTGCTGATCGATAAACAACCCAAATTTGTATTTACGATGGGGAATATACGGTCTCGTGCTGGGGCGCAAAGCTTTTCTCGCCCGGGAGTTTCTATGACTCTTGTCGGTGATGCGGAAAGGACCGGCTGGTTGCAGAATCCGTCCTTCGCCGAGGGGCTTGGCGCCACGGGACTTCCGTTGAGCGCCCTGTGGGTTCCGAGAATCGGAACCCACCAGGAAGCGGCAAACCCGGCGATCACAAGCCTCGATGGATTTTTGATCAATGGATTTTCATTGTCGAAGTCCGATGGATGGCCAGAAATTACGTTCAAAATTCCGGTCGCACGCGGGAGCGAATCGGGCTGCCTTTGGCTCCATTCGAAGTTTCGTAAGGATGGCTGGCCAGACTGGTGCGATGGCAACTGGCAAGTAGGCGACAGTACCTTGGTGTATCGACTCGAAAGAAGATAAAACTTAGGGTTTCAATCGAATATCGCGGAGCCACTTTGAGTGACCGTCGGCAAAAACTCGATTTCGCCCCCCAAAGTGAACCGCGACACCCTTCAACTCCGCCTTTACCGACGGAATAGTCCGTGGGAAATAGGGGTCGACGGCTAACTCCACATCGGAAACGCTAGTGGGATTACCAACGGTTGTATTGCCGGACTGTACCAAGTCACTCAACGCCTCATCGGGCGTTTTCCCCCAAAAATTGTCCAACGGTCGGGTTTGATACTGATCGAAGCGCCAAAACCAGTAACGGGAATTTTCTTGTTTGACCTGCGGAATATTCCCCATCACGCTTCCCGTCACGCTGGCACAGGACCATAGGTCTGAATTTCGGACGTATTCGCCCAAAGTCTTCGCCGCCCATCCTCCGCGGGGATCGGATGGGGGCCATCCAGTCCACGGATGGTAATCGGCAGCTTTCAAATCTTGGCGGTCTGGATAGCGATCGTCACTATCGTTCGCGTACATCAGAAAGGCCATTCCGATCTGGCGCAGGTTACTCAGACAGCTGGCCTTCTTGGCCGACTCCTTTGCTTGGGCGAATACGGGAAACAGTATCGCCGCCAGAATGGCGATAATCGCAATTACCACCAGTAACTCGATCAGGGTAAAAGCGTGCTTTCTCATCCTCGTCGGAATCCGTAGTTGGGGAGTGAGGTGTCAATTTCACGCTCCAATTTAAATTCCCTCGTTTCCGACGCAATCGCTCGGTAAGTGGTTCCCGTCACGTGGATTTTTAGCCCTCGAAGTACCGTGTCGGTCATCGGAGCCGACGTATTTCGCCCAACAATTCGCGGTGATGTCTGCATGGTGTAGTTTCCGTCTAGTTGAAGTGTGTAGGGAAGCTGATCAATATCGGGATACTGCAGTTGTAGGCGAAGATTTGAGTAAGTCCCGTAAACCAGCACGGGAATCAGAACGGTGTTGTTGATATGCCGCGGAGTCCGCTTAGGGATGCGTGGGTTATTGCCCAATCGGACCTGCACGCGCGGGGACGGAGCAAACCAGACACCGTTGGTTGGCTCTGCGCATGGCTGGCCGAAGTGGATGTTTACCGGAAGCGGCGGCAGTTCGATGACTTTGTCGATCGGCTCCCGAACCAGGTAAGTGACCGCGGCTGTAATCGTCTCACCAGCGTTTGCAAACCGAGCCTGAAAATAGGGAAACCTCCAGAGTTCTGGAATCTGATCCGGATCCACTGAGTTTGCGATCGCGCGGGTGCCGTCGTCAAAGCTTCGAACCGTGAGCCCACCGGTTGGGCGTACGGTGATTACTCCGTCTTTGCCAGTAGATCCGGTCAACGAGACTCGTCCGGTATCCGGCGCTACTTGTACAAAATCCCCTCGAACCGACTTTAGCCATTTTGCCCCCATTTTTGTCCGGGGATCCGGCGGAGTGACCACTTTAAGTGTTCCGATGACATCTGGAGCTAGTTGCTGGATTGTGCTGGGGTACCGAACCGCAAATGATGCTCCAATCGGAGGATGTTCATAAACGCGCGGAATTTGTACGTAAATGGCGTCACGGGTAATGCTCGTGGCAATGGGACGCTTTTTCCCGTTAATGACTAACTGCATTCCTCCGATCGGCAATGTTGTCGGATCGGCAGGTTTTCCGTTCGAGTCAATGGCGGTAAATTTCGCCCAAGCTCCGCCCTCGGCCGACGTAATGAACGGAGTCATCAAATCGTCAATCTTTCGGAAACTGCCGGGTCCCTGATCTACCAGCTTCAGCTTCACTACCGTCGGCGTAATCACCGCAGGAGCTGTTGCTGCGACCGCTTGTTTCTCTTCTTTTGCCACCGCCCTTGGATAAATGAAGGCCAACAGCCCCGCCGCAAAAGACGCAACACCAATCAACATCCAAGGAAACACCGCATGTACGGCGCCCGGCGAGATTCGCCGGATGCCGTCAACATCCGCCCATTTCATACATTATTAGCATAGCGGCAATAAACGAAATCCGAGTGAACTTTTTACGAACTTCTCCCGTCTTGTTCCGATCTTTGGGGTTGTAGACTAGAGCACGCAGATGCAATCCCTTTTGGTAGACAAGAAAGCGATCGGCGAAGCGAAAATTCCCGTCGTTTTGCTCCACGGCCTGGGAGCTGACGAGCATGACTTAATGGGGCTCGCTGCCGCATTTGCGCCGCAACATCCAGTCCTTAGTCTGCGGGCTCCTGGCAGGTATGGCGACGGATACCAGTGGTTCGAAATCGACTGGGAGTCCGAAACCCTGGTGGCCGATCCTGGCGAAATCGAATCGGCGGGCCGGTACGTCATCAATCACTTGCCGAGTGGCCCCTTTGTTTGTCTTGGATTTAGTCAGGGGGGAATCATTGCCCAAGAATTGCTGCGAGCATTTCCCGATCGAGTTGCCGGTCTCGTTCTTGTGAGTACCTGGCCGCTTCCCGGACTGGCCTCCGCCCGGGCTAAGGTTCCCATTCTTCTTCAGCATGGTGAACTCGATCCGATCGTCCCCGTCCGCGCTGCTGATCTGCTATCCGACATTTGGCTAGGGGATGACGTAAGCCTGATGAAGTACCCGATGGCTCACCAGATTTCAACCGCGTCCTTGAACGACATAAGTCGATGGTTTGCCGAGAGGTTTGGTGATTCTTCCTCGCCGCGGAGCGTAGGTTAGGTTGTGAAAGCAATCATGGCCGCGGGATTGGCGGCATTCATCGCTGTCGTCGCGCTCGCGCGCTTGCAGCCGCCTTCGGATCCTGTTTCAACGGCCGGCACCGATCCTGGCGGAGTACTGAAGAATCCAAATCCAAAGCCGCGGCCGGGAAACGAGTTGATTTCTTTAAGTGCGGGTTGCTTCTGGGGTGCCGAAACAACCTTCCGAAAGCTCCCGGGTGTAGTGGCAACCGCAGTCGGCTATACCGGTGGAACGGTCGCCAAGCCTACATATGAGCAGGTCTGCACCAGCCAGACGGGCCACGCCGAATCGGTTTTGGTGGAATTTGATCCCAAGAAGACTTCTCTCCGTAAGGTGCTGGCGACGTTCTGGCAGTGGCACAACCCGACCGTGCGAGATCGGCAAGGACCAGATGTGGGGCCGCAGTATCGATCAGCAATTTGGTTCTATGATTCCAAGCAGATTCCGGTTATTAAGGAATCGATTGCCACCGAGCAAAAGAACTGGAAGCAACCGATCGTCACGACGGTGAAAAAAGCCGAGCCATTCTGGGCTGCCGAAGATTATCATCAGCAATACGATGCGAAAACGGGTCATCATTGCCTGCCGCCGCGCAACTTCCCCGACTTCTGAGCTCAAGTCCCTCAATTGGGCTGCTTATAGCAGCCCAATTCTTTTAGTCTTGATTTGCGGTACGGGCAAGAGCGATTGGTCGGCGCGAATGGGGATGTTAGGGTTTTCGAGTAGTTGCCGAATTCGCTGCTCCGCCTGCTCTACGTATTCCGCAAACTGAGCGTCAACGTCTCGCCGCATCTCTTCCATATCATCGAGTAGCCGTAGAATCAGTTCAACTCCGGCAAGGTTCACGCCCATATCTTGGGTCAAACGCTGGATCTGCTTTACCCGGCGGATATCCGCGTCGCTGTAGAGCCGATTCTTGGCTCCTGCCCGCTGGGGATTCACTAGACCCAATCGTTCGTATTGTCGAAGAGTCTGGGGGTGAATATCGCAAAGCTGAGCCGCGACACCGATCATGTAGACGGCTTGAGTTTCGTTTCTCAAATTGCTCCGGCCTCCCGACCAGATTCGAGTCGTTGGAACTCTTCCAATAATTGCCGCTGGGCTTCAGTCAGGTGCTTGGGCACGGTTATCTTGGCTCTCGCGATCAAATCGGTTCGGCCGCCGTTCATGCGACTAATGCCTTGTCCGCTAAGACGCATTTTTTGACCTGACTGCACTCCGGCCGGAATCTTCATCTTTACCGAACTGCGTAAGGTTGGAACTTCGATTTCTCCACCCAAGGCAGCCGTAGTGAACGGCACGGGAACATCCACCTCAAGGTGGTCTCCAACCCGTTCAAATGTTGGGTTCTTCGCCCAGTTCACCAGCACAAACAGATCACCAGCATCCCCAGAACTTCCAACTTGCCCCTTTTTGGGTACGCGCAGCTTTTTACCGTCCTCAATTCCCGCGGGAATCTTTACCGGCACCGATTTACTTGTCGGAACCGTTGTCACTGTCCCCTTGGATCGCAACCGATCCATCGTCTGGTATTGGATCGTCTTCTCACCGCCCCGATCGATAAAGTCGAGTGGCAGCTCAATGCTAACCGTAACGTCCTCGCCCGCCTCGTCACGCTGGAAAAATCCGCCAACGTTCACGCCTGGGTTGCCCTTCATTCCACCAAAAAGGCCCTCGAAGATGCTTCCGAATCCCTCAAAGTCCACCGTCTGCCCACCGCCAAAGTTGGGTCCCATCTGCTCGGCGTGCTCCCAATTCTCGCCGTATTGGTCGTACAACTTGCGCTTTTCGGGATCACCTAAGACATCGTAGGCAGCGCTAACCTCCTTAAATTTGCCTTCCGCAGAAGGGTCATTGGGGTTGACGTCCGGATGGTACTTGCGGGCGAGCTTCCTGTACGCCGACTTTATCTCTTTTTCGTCTGCAGATTTCTTGATGCCGAGGGTTTCGTAGTGGTTTCTAGCCATGCTGGTTCAATGCTCAATCACTTGACTATACAACACTCAAGGCAGCAGAGAAAATCCCGACCGGGACCATCGTAGGTCTCGGTCGGGATTCGTTACTCAGTCGCGCGTGTAATAGGCGATCAGCAGGAACATTTCATCCGTCGTTTGTTCACCCCAGGTGACTCGTTTTGGCGGATTATTTGGGTTTCTTGGATTGTCCGACGTATTGTCGTAACGAGCCGTAACCCGTAACTTGCTACCGGCGGGAATCTTCATGGGTTCGGCAATGCTATAGATCAATTGCCAATTGAAATCCCAATCGTCGACGTAGACCAGCGGTTTTTGCGATCCGTCGGGAAGCTCAAACCAAGCCTTCATTTCTTTCCCGAGTAGGTGCATATGGGGCATTGTCGCGTAGACCGTGATCGGAACCGGAATTGGATACGTTTGCTCCAGCCGATAATTTGGCTCGTTCGCCGGGATGTTCACGCGGAAGTTAAAGACCCACGCCATGTCCATCTCCTTTTTAGGAGCCTCCTTGGCTAGGTACAGCCCGACGCGAGTCAAATCCTCTTCCTGCTTACCGGACCGGTGGTAGTGAACTTGAATGACGATGTTGCTGCCGGGCGCAACCTTGAATGCCGTTCTAGGCGCGAGATATCGCGGGCGAACTCCAGGAGCCCATCCGCCGAGCGACCCGCCCGGCAAAAAGCCGACTCCACCTTCGCCGCTTTCATATCCGTCCTGACCGTCTACCGTCTTAGCTTGCAGCCGATCGGAGCTCTTGTTGGGATCCAGAAATACGATGACGTGGTGGACAATCTTAGCGTTTCCTGGCTTAACGTCGATACCGTTCACATACATCGGCTCTTTGCTGTCGGTGCGAACGACGAAATTTCGGTATACGTCGGCGCCTTCGGCGCCCAATTTAAACGGCTTGGAGGCGCTGATGATTCGATCTGGCTTGCCGAGGGTCCAATCTCCGCCGTAAAACACCGGTGCCGCCGGTTCACGTCGCTTATCTCCCCTTGGTGCCCCGGTGGCCGCCCAATTTTTGATGAGCTGAATCTCGACTGGGCTCAGTCGGTTAGCATCTTTGAACTCGCCGAAGCCGTCCACGGCTTTCCAAGGCGGCATGCGTTTGCTTTCGGTGACGCTGTGGGCCATATTTGCCCACTTCTTGGCGTTCTCATAACCGAGCAGCGAAAAGGGAGCAACCTCACCTGGGCGGTGACAACTCACGCAGCTACGATTGAAAATGGGGGCAATGTGCTCTGCGTACGTCGGTTTGTCCACCAGGGTAGCCACAGCCTTTGCGGCGGAAGCGGTAACGCCTGGCACAGCTTTAGCCACATCTTCTCGCTTGGGAACTGAACTGAGCGTGACTGCCGAAGCCGCGGCCAATCCCGCCGCTAAGAAACCGAAAATGATACGCACCTTAGAAGATTACAAGACAGATGCGATTGTTTGGGTCCTATTCTGATAATTCCTTTGGAAGTATCTAAATCTTCACAATCACGTGCCGGGTCAGCCATCTGTTTGGGTTGTGGGTCAGGTATGAATTTGGGTTCATGTTTGCTCTCGCGAGTGTAATGCTATTGGCTCCTGGTACAGCGATCCTGCAGACGCCGGATATTTTTGGAGATCGCGTTGTTTTTACGGCCGAGGGCGACCTTTGGCTGGGGAGTATCTACACCGGCGTCGCAACGAGACTCACGAGTGCTCCTGGACGCGAATTTAATGCCAAGTTCTCCCCCGACGGAAAGGCGATCGCATTTTCGGCTCAATACGATAGTGGAACTACGAATGTTTACACCATCCCAACCGACGGCGGGGAACCCAAACGTTTAACCTGGGAATCTGGCACGGCGACGGTTCAAGACTGGTCTCCCGACGGGAAGACGATTCTTTACCGATCTCCTCGGGGAGTCACGAAAGGATTTGGATTCAAACTGTATTCCGTACCGGCAAACGGCGGGCTAGTGAAGAATGTGCCGGTACCCGAGGGTCAATTCGGGAGCTATCTACCGGACGGACAACTTGCGTACGTGCCGAGTTCGCGCGAATGGATGAACTGGTTCCGCTATGAAGGCGGCGCCGCGGACGCGGTTTGGCTCACTGATTTGAAGGGTGGATTCAAAAAACTCACCAGCAGTTCATTCACCGACACGACGCCGGTTTGGGGCGGAGATGCAATTTACTATGTCAGCGAGAAGTCCGGAACGCCAAATCTTTGGCGTATCGACCCGCGTACGAATCAGCAGACCATGGTCACCCGAAACGTGGAGAATGAGATTCGATATCCGGGGTCTGACGGAAAGCGAGTTATTTTCGAAGCCGGTCCGACGCTGGCAACCTATGACCCAACGACAAAGATTTCGCAGCCGTTGTCCTTCCAATTGGTGGGTGATCGTATTCACGCCCGCCCGCAATTAGTAGCGATCGCTCCTTCAATGTCGAATCCTGTTCCCGGGCCAACCGGAAAGCGCGTGGCGCTGATTGCTCGGGGCCAGGTGGTGAGCGTTGCGGTCGAGAATGGTGAAAATCGTGTCTTAGACGGCACGCCGGGGGCGCGCGCAAGTTTGGCGGCTTGGTCGAAAGATGGCAAGACGATCGCCTACATTTCCGATCGCACGGGAGAAAATGAAATTTGGACCGTGGCTGCCGAAGGAGGATCACCTCGCCAACTTACCAAAGGGATCAAAGGCAATTTCATATCTTTGCGGTGGGCACCAGATGGTAAGAGTCTCGCGGCGCAAGATCGCGAGGGGCGAACCCTCCTGGTGGACTCCAACTCGGGAATCGTCACCGTAGCGTATGAGGCCGATTTCATCGGTAGCTACGATTCTGGATCTGCCTGGGTAGCGTTCAGCCCAGATTCCAGATTCTTAGCGTTCATTGCAAACCGAGCCAGCGGCTATCCGCAGGTGGTGGTCTACGATAGCGAGAAGAAGAGTGCCACTTCGGTATCACCCGAGGGCATGTCTTGCTACATGCCAGCCTTTAGTCCGGACGGTAAGTATCTGGCTTACATCGCCGAGCGGCGGATCGAGCCCGCCGTCCTGAACATGACGCAAAGGCTATCGGTATCACAGACGACGGCGATTACCGTATTGGGTGTAGATCCGAAGGCGCCTTCTCCGTTTGCTCCGAAATTAGACGATGAAGGTAAGGAAGTTCCGGACGCAACGAAGAAACCAGCGGTATCACCAAACGCGGCAACTCTTGAAGGCATTCAAGAAAGAGCTTTTGATGCCCCCATTCCGGTTGGGGAGTATTCCCAGTTGTATTGGGTAGATGGTCAGATGCTGCTTGTTAAGGCGGATAAGTCCGGGCTTATAGCCGGGAGTCCGTCGCGTGCTTTAGTTTCGTTTGATCTCGAAACGAAGAAGTTGAAGGAATTGGCCGGTGACGTCACCGGCCTTGAGATTTCCGCCGATGGAACTAAGGCCCTGGTAACAAGCGGTGGATTGAGTCTCGTGGATTTGACGTCGGGAGAAGCCAAGCCAATTGTGGTTTCGGGCTATGTGAAAACGCAACCAGATAAAGAGTGGCGACAGATCCTTCGCGAATCCTGGCGAATTGCCAGAGATTTTTTCTACGACCCAGGCATGCATGGGGTTGATTGGAACGCGGTTTTGAAAAAGTACGAAGCCCGATTACCTTCGGTTGGGGATCGATCCGATCTGGTTCGGCTACAAAAGGCAATGTTGAGTGAACTCAATACTGGCCATTGTTATATCGATGATCCGAGTCCCCGGCGGGCTCCATTCTCGATGGGTTACCTTGGTGCAGATTACGAAGCGGCACCAGATGGCGTGAAAATCGTCCGAATCCTGCGTGCCGACGCGTTTACGCCGGGTGGCGGAAGTCCGCTTTCCGCGCCGGATGCGGCTGTCGCGGTTGGGGACGTCATCACGGCGATTGATGGCGAGCCAATTGCGGCGGATCGAGAAATCCAGAGTTACCTTGAAGGCAAGGGAGGCAAGTTCGTGGTTCTTAATCTGAAGCACGGTTCGGAACAACGCAAAGTGGTTGTTAAAACCCTCGACAGCGAGACCACACTTCGATATCAAGACTGGGTAGAAGGTCGTCGGCAGTACGTCGCCAAAGTGGCTGGCCCTAATTTTGGTTACATGCACATTCCCGATATGGTGGAGAACGGAGCGACATCGTTCCTTAAGTCGCAGTTGGCTAATGTGATGAAAGATGCCGTAGTCATCGACTTCCGGGGGAACGGCGGCGGCTTTATCAGCAGTCTATTGATAGAAAACTTCGCCGCGAAGCGATTCGCTTCGTGGCACGTGCGAGCAGGCGGTCCGTGGAATCGTGAGGGATGGGCATTCCGGGGTCATTTGGCGGCCATGTGCGACGAAGATAACTTCAGTGATGGAGAACTCGTGATTGAGGCGTGGAAAAACCTCAAAATCGGCCCGGTGATAGGGAAGCGGACTGGCGGCGGTGAGGTTGGGTCTGGGAATGGTTACTCCCTCATCGATGGTGGCGCCATATTCGTGCCGAACTACGGCGCCTTCGCGAATGGCAAATGGATCATCGAGGGGTACGGCGCAACACCAACGATTGAGGTGGATCAAGACCCGGCGGCGGTGATGGCCGGGAAGGATCCCCAGATGGATCGAGCCATTGCCGAATTGCAGGCATGGTTGAAGCGAGAACCGCTACCAGAAGTGAAGGTGCCACCCTTCCCCGTCAAATTAAAGGGAAGTCACGGCGGTTAACCAAGTCGTTTTTGAAGGGCTAGCCGTGTGGCAGCTGTTGCTGGCGGCCCTTTCCGCTCTCATTATTGGGTTTAGCAAAACGGGGGTTCCGGGGACTGGCATATTGATGGTGCCGCTCATGGCAATCGTCTTTGGCGGAAGGCTGTCGGTTGGGGCCACGTTGCCGATGCTGATTTTCGCCGATATTTTTGCAGTGACTTTTTATCGGCGCACCGCCGATTGGGGACACTTGCGACGGCTTGCTCCCTGGGTTCTCGTTGGCCTCGCGTTAGGCACGGCAACTCTGTGGTGGATGGGGCACCACCCGCAGAAACATGATCCGCTGAATTCTTGGATTGGCATCATCGTGCTCTTGATGTTGGGGATCTCGTTGCTCAGGAACCGACTTGGTGACAAACTCGTCCCAACGGGGCCGGTAGGGATGCCGGCAACGGGTACCGTGGCGGGCTTCACCACGATGGTGAGTAATGCCGCGGGACCGGTGATGCAGATCTACCTTATTGCCGCGGATCTTCCAAAGCTTATCCTTATGGGGACCACGGCTTGGTATTTCCTCATTGTTAATGTTTCGAAAGTGCCGTTACTGTTGGGGCTGACGCTCGACAATCCCGCTAAGCCCATGTTAACCACCGAGACGCTGGTTATCAACATCGCACTATTTCCTTTAATCGCCGTCGGCGCCCTCGCCGGGCGCGCCCTTCTTCCGGTTATCCCGCAGAAGACCTTCAACCGCGTTGTCCTCACGCTTTCGGCCGCAGCAGCGGTACGATTGTTGCTCAGTTAAGCGAGATGCCTGATAAAACCGAGCTGATCATCTTAGTCGAGAACCTGCCAACCACGTTCCTGGAGCAAGGGTTCACGGAACTAAAGCTCGTCTCTCAGGGCAAGAAAGGCATCCTGGATCCAGAGATTCTGGATGATGCATTTCGATTCGTAGTTCCCATTCAGATCAAGTCCTACCAGCGCCTCGGCGGGCCGTTTGTGTATCGTTATGGCGATCAGAGGAGCTTTGTCTACTTACAGTGGTGGGGAAGAAACGAATCGAATCAATGGATAACTTTCCGTCGGATAAAGCTCTACTTTGATCAGATCGAGGGTTGGCCCATCGAAAGAACCGTACGAATAAGCGGAACAGACCGAAAAGGTCATCCGGCCTGTTCCACGGCCATCGTTCTCTAAAGGCTGGCCGGCGCGATGGCAAATTGCTTTGCCCAAGCGTGTCCCTGTGTGACAGTAATCGCCGCTCCGCCGTAAGTGAGCGGTGAGCGGTCGACGGCACCCAGTCGGATATCTCCAACCGATGCGGAGATATCCTGGCCGACCGCCTGCAACGTAACCGAGATGTCAGAGCCCCATTCGTAGACAAATGGGGCGGACTGCAGCACCGTAATATCGTCTCCGTACCGTCGAATGAGCTGGGCAAATCCCGCCCGGTCAATCGTAACTGCGTAGTATTGCCGGAGGCCTTGATTGCGAATTGTCACGCCAAAGGAATCCGATAGTTGGCTCGCAATCGTGGCATCTATCCGGTAGTCAGTCCATGAAGTTGTCCCGACGGATACTTGCCCCGTACCGTGATTTTGAATTGCTTTGATTCGGTGTTCCCAGTGACGGACGCCTTCTTCACAGCCCTCCATCCAACTGGTTTCCCAACCCTGACCTGTTTGTGGCCGATAGTTCACCCGCGGCGCTCCACTCCATGTAACGCTGTCAAGCACAACGGTGGAGTCGGCGGAAATTTTGAGCCCGACATGTTCAATCGGCTGTCCGAATGTGTCCGGTACCGTCCAATTAACGGTCTGGGCTTCGTCTGAAACCAACTGAATTGCGGGACTAAGGAATGTCGAGTCGGGAGTCTTGATCGCAAGCTCAACGATTGAATCTGTCCTCGGCAAGAAATTGGCCGTAACCACTTGGCCCGAATAGAGCGTAGGTGATGCGCTGAGTCCGTAGCCTCCCATCTTTCGATCTTCGGTGGTGGGGCTCGTTCTCGTCAAGACAAAGCCTTCGGTTTCCGCGTAAATGGCGAGGCCGTCTCCTGTGCCTTCAATCTCAACTTCGTATCCCTGAAAACCTTGAACCGAATTGGGAAGGGAAAAGGCAAACTTAGCTCCAACTTTCGGAGCTAAGTAGGGAATTCCCCGTAATCGATGACCTGCTCGCACGATTTCCTCGGTTTCGTGTTCGGCATCGCTAACGCACCGACCACCATCGGCAGTCGGGAGAAACAGCCGGTCAGCAATGGGATCTCTCCAGGATTGGTCAATGGCATCGATCCCTAATCGAACGCCGTTGATACATCCGACATTGGCAGCATTGCAATCCGTGTCGTAGCCGCAGGTGTTCACTACCATTTGCGATTCATCAAAACTTTCGCCACCGTGGAGCAAAGCGTGAATCACGATCGCATGATTAGGGATGATATGGCAGCCACCCGGAAATTTTGAGTAGCCCCACTTTTCTTGAATTCGCGCCAGTCCTTCTCGCCAATCCAGTCCCTCCGAGTGCCACAACCGGACGTCATCCACCATTCTCCGCAGTAGACAGTCGCTGGGAATCTGTCGCAGGGCCACATCGATCAGTAGGTCAACATTTCGTTCACCAAACGAATGGGCGACCATAGCGGCCACCACCTGCGCGCCATAAATTGCATTCCCGTCGTGGCTAACGCTCGCCGCACGACGAGCAAAATCGGCAGCCCGCTCCGGGTCGTTTGGATTCAGAAGTCCCCAGGCATCAATGAAGATCTGAGCTCCAATTTGCTCCGCAACGATGGCTCCGTTCTCGGAAATACTGCCGGAACGGGGCGCCTTGATACCGTTTTGCAGCCGCACAAAGGCGGTATGTTCGGTCGAATTTCCGACGCCTCCCCACCACAGAATTGTTTTCTTTTCGACGATGTAGTTCAGCCAGGCATCACCGATGCGGTCGGCAGTCAGATTTGGATCGTAGCCAGAATCTTCAAACGCACGGAAGAACGTGAAGGTACCGGTGATGTCGTCATCCGTGACCACCAAGGGCTGTCCGAGCTTCTCGTGAACGTACCCACGAATTTCACCCAGTTCGCGATCGATTCTTTCGTGGGACCACTGCTCAAACGGCCGCCCAAGATACACCCCGATAATCTTGCCGAGAACCCCTGCAAATACTCTTTCGCGATAATCAACCGGTAGCGACGCCATGATCGACTAGCTTAGCCGACAATAAACCCGCTGATTCACCCGCCACAAATCCGGTTGAGAAAGCCGCTTGCAGGTTGTATCCGCCGACCGGGCCCGCAATATCCAAGATTTCTCCGCAAAGGAAAAGACCCGGCAGAACCTGACTTGCCATGGTCTTAGAATTCACCTCAACCAGTGAGACTCCTCCCGCGGTGACCTCACCCTTTTCTAGGGGCACTACTCGAACCGGTCCTAATTTCCAACCCTTGATCGCCTCCACCAGACGATTGCGGGGTTTACGCTCCAACCGGCGGGAAATGATGTGTTCATCAATCTGCGAGTCTTGCAATAGCTGCATTCCCACTCGTTCCGCCATAAAGCCGGTTAAGTAACTCAACACCGTCCGATTGGCGGGGATCGCCAAGATCTCTTCCGAAAGTTGCTCGAAGCTGAGGTCAGGCAGGAAATCGCATTCGATCGTGACCTCGGTCGACTCCGTTTGCTCCGCGATCACACGGCTAATTCCTAGGGCGCACGGACCACTAACCCCCTGGTGGGTAAGCAAAGTATCTCCTCGCCAGCGGGCGATCTCCTTGCCCTGATACCGCGCCTTCAACACGCCATCCCGAACCGAGATGCCGCTGAGTTGAGTCTGAAATTCGGTGAAGTGGAGGTAAATCGGTGCCAATGCCGGCAACGTCGGGACAATTGAATGTCCTAACTGGCGCATCCAGTCCCAGCCGTCGCCAGTAGTTCCGCAATTCGGATAGCTCGCCCCTCCCGTAGATACGATCACCGTTCGCGCGGTAACCGTTTCGACATTCCCTTGCGCGGCGTGTCGGTATCCAGAATTAGGCGGAATCGGTTCGCCAACACTCACGCGAAATCCCCCATCGATGGGGTCAATTCCAACAACCGGAGCTTCCGTGCGAATGGTGACGGATTCATCCTTAAGTAAAGATTCCAGAATCGCAACCACGTCCTTTGCCGTTTGATGAACCGGGAATATTCGGCCATCGGGGCGGGTGTAAACCTCAAGTCCACGATCCGTAAGTAGCGCCACAACCTCCTTGTTGGTGAATCGGTAAAAGCTGGGACGCAGAAAGAGTGCCTCGTTTTTGCGAAATGCCTTGAGAACATCTTCCAGCGGACCGTCGTGGCAGATGTTGCACTTGCCGCCTCCGCTAATCAGAATCTTGGTGCCGAGGCGTCCGGTTTTTTCCAGCAACAAGGTGCGGGCCCCATTCCGTTGGGCATTCCAGGCGGCGATAATTCCGGCTGCGCCGCCGCCTACTACCACCACATCCCATGTCACCACTAAATTATGGTGCGGTAAATTGGCGGAGTGTTCAGCGCCATTGTTGCCGCCGCCATTACGACCCTGCCGGCGTTGCCGCCGATCAAGCTGCCGATTCCGGCTTCAGCCAGTGCCGCTGAGGTGCAGACGCTTATTGAAGCGGAACAAACTCGGCAAAAGCCAGGGCAGAAATTGGTCGTGCAACTGCCTTCATCGGAGCTCACCTTCAACCAAACGCTCAATCTGAAGGGGAACAACATCGAGATCGTAGGTTCCAAATCTTCGGTGATTTCTGGCGCCGTTGTCCTAAGGAGTTGGCGAACTCTTTCTGACCAGGAGGCTGACCGATTTCCGGTTGCCGCAAGGACTCACATTCGAGTTTCTGACGTAACGGATGGACTACCGCTTGGCACACTCACTCGTCGAGGCTTTGGGCTGAATGACCGTCTTTCCCACTCCGAACTTTTTGTCGACGGAGTTCCCATGCAACTCGGCCGGTTTCCCAACGCCGATGCCACCGATGGCGGATGGCTGCGCACCGGAGAAACCCAAGGACCACGAATTTTTCAAGATCCGGGAGCCCGGCCGTTAACTTGGAAACAGCCTGGAGACGCCTGGGTGTACGGCTATTGGCAGTTCGATTGGGCGGATTCGGTCGAGCCGGTTGAAAGCTTTGACTCCGCAACCCAGCAAGTAAAAATTCGCGATACGGGTGACCCAGTAAAGGGCGGATTCGGAGAATTTGGCCTGAATAAAGGGAGACGTTTTTTCTACTTAAACGTGCCCGAAGAGCTAGATAGTGCCGGGGAATATTGGGTCGACGCCGGGGCCCGAAAGGTCTACGCCTGGTTACCAAACGGAGCGCGACAGATGCGGCTTTCGATGTTGGGCGCGCCGCTCATCCACGTGAACCAGGCAAATAGCGTCGTTATTCGTGGCGTGACGCTGGAAGGCAGTAGACAATATGCCTTGCAGATTGATGCCAGCGAAAACGTTTCACTGCGAGACTCAGTGGTGCGAAATACGGGAGAAGCGGGCGTAGTCATCGCCTCCGCCAAGAATTCCGGTGTCCTGAATTGTGAGATTCGGAACTGCGGCGAAAGCGCCGTCAGTTTGGATGGGGGCGACTTTAACACCCTCGCTCCGGCAAATAATTACGTCGAAAACTGTCTGATCGAGCGCGTTTCGCGGTGGTGTCGAACGTACCGCCCGGGTGTAGCGATGAATGGAGTCGGGCAACGCATCATCGGAAATACCTTCGCCGATCTTCCTCACAACGCCATTCTCTTCGGCGGTAACAACCACTTGATTGAGCGAAACGATATCCGTCGGGTTTGTCTAGAAACCGGTGATGCCGGCGCGATCTACATTGGACGAAACCCGACAACCCGCGGCACGGTCATCAAGAACAATCGTTTCCGAGAAATTGAGCCGCGGACCAATACGGAGGGAAACTACTCCAACGTAATGAGCGTGTATCTCGACGACTGTCAATGTGGCATCACCGTCACTGGCAATGTTTTTGAAGGGAAAGGCACCGCGATCATGATCGGCGGCGGTCGAGACAACATCGTTACGGGCAACGTTTTTGTCAGCGGCCGACCCGGAATCAGCTTCGATCAACGCGGAAAAGGGTGGGCGAAAGACATGTTCAAGGCCGATTGGGGCTATCTGGGCTTTCTGAAGCAAAGACCGATTGATTCCGAAATCTGGAAGCGCCAATATCCGGCTCTCTACAAAGCGGTTTCCTCGGGCGCGGATCTCGCCTTGGCCGAAGGTAATGTCGTCGCCGGGAATATCTATTCGGGGCCGAAATGGATCGATTATTTGGATGGTCTTACCCAGGCAAATCTGGACTATCGTGACAATCTCACGATGGAGACGCCGCTAACGGTGGAGCAAGCGATCCGGCAAATTCCCGTGAAATACGACAAAATTGACCTCAAGATGATTGGGCGACGGCTAAAGTGAAAACGATTCTGCTTCTTGGGTCCGGCGAGCTTGGAAAAGAGCTTGTAATCTCTCTCGCCCGGTTGGGGCAACGGGTCATTGCCGTGGACCGCTACGACAACGCCCCGGCCATGCAAGTGACTCCGTACCGAGAAGTCATCGATATGCTCGACGGCGATGAGCTGGATCGCATCGTCGCCAAATGGCAACCGGATCTCATCGTGCCGGAAATTGAAGCGATTCGTACCGAGCGGTTTTTTGACTACGAAGCCCAGGGAATCACCGTGGTCCCGTCGGCCCGGGCCGCCAATTTCACCATGAATCGCCGCGCCATCCGCGACTTGGCGGCAGTGGAACTAGGTGTCCGCCCCGCGCCGTCCGGCTACGCTTC
>CANFJD010000013.1 GCA_947447315.1 Fimbriimonadaceae bacterium | reverse complement strand
GCCCCCGCGTGCATCGTCATTTGCGGATCAGCACGATGCCCTCTTCTACACGTTGTGCATCTTGACGTTGTTGTTCACCACCATCGTGGGATTCGGGGTGATCTTCTTCACGATCAAATATCGAAAGGGAAGCCCGGCCGATCGTTCCCGGCCCATCTACGAAGATCTGCGGTTGGAACTTAGCTGGACGATCATTCCGCTCATCTTGGGCCTGTTCATTTTTTACTGGGGCGCCTCGGTATTTGTGACCATGCGCGTTCCGCCGAAGGATGCCCAGGAAATTTACGTTATTGGAAAGCAATGGATGTGGCATGTTCAGCATCCGAATGGTGTTCGCGAAAATAACACCCTTCACGTACCGGTCGGGAAGCCGGTCAAGCTGATCATGATCAGCCAAGACGTGATCCACGCTTTCTACATTCCGGCCTTCCGCGTTCAAATGCACGTGGTTCCCGGACGCTACACCACCTTGTGGTTTAACGCCACCCAACCCGGCAAGTACCACCTGTTCTGCAGCATGTACTGCGGAACGCAACACTCCGAAATGGGTGGAACCGTGGTTGCCATGCCGGCTAAGGAATACGCGGAATGGATCGCCAACGGCGGTCAATCCACAACTCCGATGACAATGGAGCAGAGCGGACAAAAACTCTTTACCAGCCTGGCCTGTAACAATTGCCATGGCGCCAAAGACACCGTCAAGGGACCGTCGCTGTATTCCATCTATAACACTCGCCGACGTATGAGCAACGGCGAACTGGTCTTGGCCGATGACGCTTATCTGCGAGAATCGATCCTTCGCCCGCACAACCAGCTCTCCGCCGGATACGGTCAAGAGATGCCCGAATATCAGGGCCAGCTCACGGAGGAAGACGTTATTAAGCTAGTTGCGTATATGAAGGTACTCGGGCTACCCACCTCGGCCGTGCCGACCAGCGGAACCGACCGCGGCTCTGCCGTAACCACCGGTGCTCGAAACTCTATGACGCCACTTTCCAGCAACGCTATCCAGTTTCAACAACAAGGTGAGAATCCAACCGATGCGACTCCCACCAGCCGAAAGGGCAACCTCTCGGTAAACGCGATCGCCGCCCAGCAGGAGGCGGCGGGACAATAAGAAGAAAATGAGTGCAATTCCGGTAGATCCAACGTCGGCAGGGAATGGGGTGATCAGTCAGCCCACTCCGGCAGCGAGTGAAACGAACTACATCAACGAGTTTGGTGGGCTTAAGTCGTGGTTGCTCACGGGCGACCACAAACGCATCGCCATCCTGTATCTCATCTCGGTCACGTTCTTCTTCTTCTTGGGGTCATTAGCCGCGGCAATGATCCGTTGGGAACTCACGGCACCGGCCGGCGTGGTTCTAGAGAGCGACACCTATAACAAGGTGTTCTCTAGCCACGGCGTCATCATGGTCTTCACGTTCCTCGTCGTGGCCATCCCGTCCGTCTTCGGTAACTTTTTCTTGCCCATCATGATCGGCGCGAGGGACATGGCGTTCCCTCGGTTGAACCTGCTCAGCTGGTACTTGTACATGGCGGGCGGCATTCTGATCCTCGCCGGCATGATCAACGGCGGCGTCGATGGCGGCTGGACGTTCTACACGCCTTACAGCTCGATGTACTCTAACTCGAACGTCACGCTGGTTCTAACCGGCGTGTTCATCATCGGGTTTAGCTCCATCACCACGGGTATTAACTTCATCGTTACCACCCACAAGATGCGCGCCCCGGGCATGACCTGGTTCCGGTTGCCGCTCTTCGTTTGGGCCCATTACGCCACTGCCGTCGTTATCATTCTCGGTACGCCGGTCGTTGCCATCACCTTGCTCCTCGTTGTATTCGAGCGAGCCTTTAAGCTTCCGATCTTCAACCCGGAACTCGGTGGCGACCCGGTTCTGTTCCAGCACCTGTTCTGGTTCTATAGCCACCCGGCCGTTTACATCATGATCTTGCCGGCCTTCGGCATCATCAGCGAACTCATTGCCAACTTTGCTCGCAAGCGCGTCTTTGGCTACCACTTCATTGCCTTCTCCACGTTGGCGATCGCTGGTCTCGGATTCTTGGTTTGGGGACACCACATGTTCATCTCCAGCCAGTCCATGTACCAGGGCATCGTGTTCTCGCTGATCAGCTTCTTGGTTGCGGTCCCCAGCGCCATCAAGGTGTTCAACTGGACCGCGACGCTGTACAAGGCTAACATCCGGCTTCAATCACCGATGCTGTACGCGTTGGGCTTCATCGGCTTGTTCACCGTCGGCGGTCTCACTGGTCTGTTCCTCGGCTCCATGGGTACCGACGTGCACCTTACGGCGACGTACTTCGTTGTTGCGCACTTCCACTACGTCATGGTTGGTGGAACAATGACTGCCTTTTTGGGTGGCCTCCACTACTGGTGGCCGAAGATGACGGGTCGCCTATACGCCGAAGGCATCGCCAAAGCCAACGCGATCATCGTGTTCCTTGGCTTTAACCTCACCTTCTTCCCGCAGTTCATCGTGGGTTGGCTGGGTATGCCGCGACGCTACCACTACTACTACCTCGCTCCCGAGTACCAGGTGTACAACATCATGAGCACCCTCGGTTCGGGCTTCCTTGGTATCGGTTTCCTTCTGCCAGCGTTCTATCTGAGCAAGTCACTGGTGAGTGGTCGTAAGGCCAGCGCGAACCCATGGGGAGCGCACGGCTTGGAGTGGGAGATTCCTTCTCCGCCCCCGTCCACCAACTTCCTCCAGATTCCGATCGTCCTCGACGAAGTCTACGACTTCGACCCGGTCACGGAATACGAGCAGGATCGTGCTCAGCAGGCCATCGAAAATTCGCATGAGCACCCGGGCATGATGGATAGTCACGACGAAACCGCCAGCAAGCTGGAAGAAGGAGGACACTAATGGCCGCCATTGCCCACGACACTCACGAAGATCACGGTGCGCTTCACCACCAGTTCGAGAACATCGAACAGCAGAACGATAGCTATATCGTTGGTATGTGGACGTTCCTTGTTACCGAAGTCATGTTCTTCGGCGCGCTCTTCCTCATCTACACGCTGTACCGGTCCATGTATCAAATGGACTGGTATCTGGCTCACGAAGAACTGGATGTAAAGCTCGGTGCGTTCAACACCATTGTGCTGCTCATCAGCTCGTTTACAGTCGCGGTAGCGGTTCGGTCTGCTCAGCGTAAGGAACGCGGCCTGGTACTGGCGAATATCGGAATCACCATCGCCTGTGCTTTCATCTTCTTGGTTGTAAAGGCGTTTGAGTACTCCGCCAAGTTCGAGCACCATTTGTATCCCGGACCGACTTTTGGCTCGGTTCCCGAGCATCTGAACGGCGCGAATGCCAACTACGCGCAGTTGTTCTACGGCCTGTACTTCGGTATGACCGGACTCCACGCCCTGCACATCATCGTGGGCATCATCGTTCTCAGCGCTCTCTTCAACCTTTGGTGGAGAAAGTGCGATTCCGTAATGAAGGATTACATCCCCACCGAACTGGTTGGGCTGTACTGGCACTTCGTCGACCTAGTGTGGATCTTCCTGTTCCCGCTCATGTACCTGATGCCGAAACCCCACTAAGACCATGGCCACTACTCCTCTTTCCGCAAATTCCCACGGCGATCACGCGTCGCACGAGCTGCCGTTCGGCACGCTCGTCGGTATTCTGCTTCTGCTCATGGTGCTGATGGGTCTCACCATTGGTGCATCCTACGTCACCTTGCCGAGCGTCGGACCGATTCCGGGCATCGTGATAAACAACCTGGTCGCCGTCGGCATCGCTACCATCAAGGCGGCGTTGGTAATTTGGTTCTTCATGGGTGTCAAGTTCGCCTCCGCCCTGGCGCGTATCTGGGTGATCGCGGGCTTCTTGGTGTTGTTCCTCATGTTCGGCATCCTTGGCGACTACGGCACGCGTAAGTTCGAGCAGGTTAACGGGTGGGAAACCAACGTTCCTCACAACGGTGGTGAAACGGCCCTCCCGCGTGTTTGGCCGCCCGAAGGTAAGCCCAGTTCCACTCCGGAAGTGGAACAAGGCTTCCGCCCTCGCTAAGCATCTCGCAGCTCAACCCATACCCCTTCTGTCCTGTGGACAGAAGGGGTTTTTTTGTATATGCCAATCCGGTGTAGCAAATCTTGTGATCCGCGAAGCCGGGATAATAGAGGCGTGATCGGAATTCTCGTTGGGTCGCGTGGCCAAGGCTCCAACATGGTCGCCATCGCAAATGCATTTCCGGGAGAAGTAACTGCCGTCGTTGGCACCCGTGCCGATGCTCCGGCGATATTAAAGGCACAGGCGATGGGCCTGAATATTCGCGTATCCAATCACCCCGAAGCGGTTCTGGATGGCATCGAGCTTCTCTGCCTGGCCGGCTACATGAGACTTCTGCGGCCCGAAGCGCTCCTAGAAAGAACCGTCCTCAACATTCACCCCGCCCTGCTACCTAATTTTGGCGGACCCGGCATGTACGGGATGCATGTCCATCAAGCCGTCATTGATGCCGGCGAAACCGTATCGGGATGCACTGTCCACCGCGTCACGGAGTACTACGACGAAGGCGAAATCATCCTTCAGCGTCGCGTCCAAGTCTTGCCGACCGATACCGCTGCTTCCCTCGCCGCCCGGGTTCTGGAAGCCGAGCACATTGCCTATCCCGAAGCCATCAGAAAAGTCCGGGAAGGCTAAATGCGCTATCCCCTATGGCTCTGGTGGCTAATCCGATTGGTGCTTCGACCATTCACAACCGCGTGGCTTCGCTTTTACTGCCAGCGCCGAGGAAGAAGGATCGGACGCGACACTCTACCAAAGCGGAGGGGACTTCTTTTGGTTGTAAATCACATAAGTGACCTCGATCCTATCTTGGTGCAATGGGCTTGCCCCCGACCGGTCCACTTCATGGCGAAGCAATCGCTGTTCGAAATCCGTGGCCTGGGTCGACTGATGCGTATTTTCCGGGCATTCCCTGTGGTGCCAAATTCGGCTGACCGCAAGGCCATCCGTTGGGCCATTGCGCTCTTGAAATCGGGCGAATGCGTCTGCATTTTTCCGGAGGGCCGCCTTTCAGAGACTGCTCGCCTCCAGCCTCTCAATTCGGGTTACGAAATGATCGCTCGCCAATCGGGCGCGGCAGTAGCCGTCGGTCATATTTCTGGCGCCAACCAAATTCTGCCGTACGGCACTACGCGCCCGGTCCGGCGCTCAGTTACAATTTCGGTCGAGTGGCAAATGGCCTCTACCGTCCTCGACGTACCTCTCCTCATGCAAGAAAACGATGAAAAGCTTTAAGCACCGGTTTGTCCCATCCGATCCCGACCTCATCTATCTCGATGGGAACTCACTCGGTCGACTTCCAGTTGCGGCGGCCGCTTTGGCGCAATCGTTAGTGGAACAGCAGTGGGGAATCCGACTCATTCGTGGTTGGAACGATGGCTGGATCGAACTTCCGCGCCGCATCGGTGATAAAATTGCCTCCCTGGTCGGAGCCCATTCGGGGGAAGTTCTTGTTGCCGACTCCACCTCGGTGAACCTCTACAAACTCGCCGTCGCCGCGCTCGAATCTCGCCCGGATCGTCGCGAAATTGTCACCGATGCCGAGAATTTCCCCAGTGATCTCTACATATTCCAAGGCCTGCAGCGTCGGTTTCCCGATCTACAGATCCGGCTAGAAGCCGATCCCATCGCCGCTATCTCAGAAAAGACTGCTCTCGTCTCTTTGAGCCATGTTCACTTCAAGTCCGGCTATCGGCACCCGATGGCTGCCATCAACCGAGCGGCCCGAGACGCGGGGGCTTACACGCTCTGGGACCTCTCCCACAGCGTCGGGGCCGTGCCCACTGATCTGAGCACTGCCGACATGGCGGTCGGGTGCACCTACAAGTACCTCAACGGCGGCCCTGGCGCGCCCGCATTCCTTTACGTCCGGCAAGATCTTCAGTCACAACTCCTGAATCCCATTCAAGGCTGGTTTGGTCAGAAAAGCGCGTTCGATTTCGGACTGGATTACGAACCCCACTCTGGCATCGACCGCTTTTCGGTTGGCACCCCGCCCGTGGTATCTCTCGCCCTCATCGAACCCGGGGTTGATCTGCTGCTGGAAGCCGGGATGGAGTGGATCGACGCCCGCCGCACTGTCCTCACGGAGATCCTGCTTCAAGCCAATCTAGAAGAGTTTGGATTCCAGCCGGTTACGCCATACGATGCCAACGAACGAGGATCCCACGTCACGTTCGCCCACCACGAGGCGTGGCGGATCAATCTTGCTCTCATTCAGGCAGGTGTCATTCCCGACTTTCGTGCTCCGAACTTTCTTCGTCTTGGCGTGACGCCGCTTTATATTGATGAGTCCGACATTGAGACCGCCCTCCACGGTCTTCGGCAGATCATGCAAAGCCGGGCGTACGAGAACTTTCCCGCCGCCCGGCCGCCCGTCACTTAGCCACGCTCGTTTAGTTCACCGACAACGGAAGCCGATCGCTGGAGTTTCCAACCCGGTAAGTTACTTTCCCAGGATACGGTCGCCACGCCTGGGACTTCGTGTCCCAGTACTGTTCCAGTCGACGATCAAGGGTAACCGTCACCACCTTCTTCACTCCCGGGCCCAGGGTTACTTTTGAAAATCCCGCTAATGCGCGGGTGGGCATCAGCATCTCGCCTGCGTATTCAGCATAAACCTGCACCGTTTCCGACCCGGCCATTTTGCCCGTGTTCGTCACGTCCAGCGTGATGGTATCCACGTTTCGTCGGGCATTCTCCAGCCGAAAATTCGTGTAGCTCATGCCGCTTCCGAACGCGAACAGCGGGGTCTGCACGGTCGCTCCGACCCCTCGGTAGCCCATCTGGATGCCCTCGCGATAAACAATCTCGTGGTTCACCGGCGGGTACGCCGTTGCGTAGTAGCTGCCGCGTAGCGATTTTGGCCAGGTAACCGGGAGCTTGCCGCTGAAGTTTTCGCGACCATAAAGCAGGTCCGCTACCGCTTCGTTTCCGTTTTGGCCCGGATACCAAGCTTGGACAAACGCCCCAACTCGGTCAATCCACGGGCTTACATCCAAAGCCGCTCCGCTAAAGTTCACCACCACCACGTTGCGATTCAATTTGGTCAAGTCGAGGATCAACTGCGTTTGGTCAAGCGGCATCTCAAACGCATGGTCCATTCCTTCCGATTCCAATCCAGAGTTGAGACCAACCGCAATCACCACCGCTTTTGCCTTGGTCACTGCATCCCGCACCGCAGGCTGGGCGAAGGCTGAGTTACCCGCCGACAAGCCCATCTGGACGATCGCTTCGCCCGCGGCTTCAAAGTACTCCACCACAACCTTGGTCGGTTTGCCCGCCGTCAGCGTAACGGGAACCACGTCGGTGGCTGCCCCGCGCTCATTCCAACGATCCAGAACCGTCCGACCGTCCACATAAACGCGCACGCCATCGTCGCTACGTACCGCCAATTGGGCGACCACCGATTCACGAGGCGTAACCGTACCGGTCCAGCGCACGCTGAATTCGTTGGCTTTTCCGACCTCCGGAGCCGCGCCTAGTCGCCAGTTATGGTTGATTGAGGTTTCCTCCGTCACCTTCACCGGTCCGCCCAGCAAGCTGCGATTGTCAAACCATTCCGCCTTAAGCGGGCCATCGAAGGGAATCTGCTTTTCGGTGAAATAGTTCACCACCGAAGGAACAATCGCCACCTGAGTTCCGGCGGGAGCATTACTGAGCGCCGTTTGTAAGCTCACTTTTTGCCACCCATCGGTGTAGGAGCTTCCCCCTCCCTGCGCCAAGCCGCTTGCGTTTGGCCCGGTGACAATCACGTTGCCGCCCTTCAGAGGTAGCACGCCGTTATTCTTGAGGAGTACGGTTCCTTCTAGGGCAATTTGCCGGGCGGTTTTCTCACTTTCCGAGTCTGGTGCCGTCAAGATATCCACCAGTTGTGGACGTGCATAGATTCCAAACCGGTATCCGAGCCGTAAAAGTCGTAGGACCTTGTCATCAATCGTGGCCATCTTCACGACGCCAGATTCCAAGAGCGGCTTAATCTTCGCCGCCGTCATCCATTCCGCCCCCGGCATCTCTAGGTCCAGCCCCCCATTAACCGCGCCAGCCGTGGAATATGTCGAGACCCAGTCCGACATCACTACCCCGGAAAATCCCCAATCACGCTTCAAAACGCCGTTCACCAAGGCATCGTGCTCCGACATGTGTGGACCATTGACCAGGTTATAGCCCGTCATCAGGGCCCCCACTTCGCCATCCTTCACCGCCAACTCAAACGGTCGTAACTGAAGCTCGTGGAGCGTCCGATCGTCTACCAGGCTGTTGTCGTTATTGCGGTCATTCTCGTGATCGTTCGCCACGTAGTGCTTTATGGTCGCGCTGACCCCGTGGGCCTGAACGCCGCGAATGATCTCGCTGGCCAATGTCCCTGCCAGCAACGGATCTTCGCCCCCGTACTCAAAATTTCGGCCATTCTGCGGGATTCGCGCGAGGTTTACGCCCGGACCTAACCAGATGCCCACGTCGCGCGCCCTGGCCTCCCGTCCGATCCCCTCGCCCATGGCCCGTGCCAAGTCGGGGTTCCACGTAGCAGCGAGTGCCGTTCCCGCCGGAAAATTTGTCGCTTTTCCGTAGTTACGCACTCCCATGGGACCGTCGCTCATCTTAATGCGAGGCAACTTTAGACGCGGAACCGCCGGGACATAAAACCCGTCCACCCCACCCAGCATCGAGAGCTTCTCGTCAGTGGTCAGCTTCGCCAGAGTGGCTCTCGCTAACGCTTCATAGTCTTGATCGAGATGGGCCGAAGTGCCGATCGCCGCGGCAAACAGTGCGAGCATGCCAAATTATGTCCCCTACGCCGCATCAAGGCGTAGGGGGACCAAAGATTTTCAGCTCCGACAGGGAAGCCCACGGTCGCCCGCTCACTTCCTTCTCGGTGACTAACCGTAGCCACCGCGTCTTAATGGGCGAGAACGTGACCACGAATGATTCTGATGAGTCCTTGGCGGTTGCCTGCTTTGCGGTTTTCCATGAGTTTCCATCGTCGGACACTTCCACCCGATACTGGGAGAACCGTCCGTTCGATTGACCGCCGCGGGGCAGAATCTCCACCGCATTGACTAATTGATCGGTACCGAAATCCAATCGTAACCAGTGCGGATAGGTTGGCTCGCTGGCCGAATAGGCGGTGTGCCAAATGGTTCTCGGATCCCCGTCGATTGCGTGCGCTGGCTCGCCTTCCCCTGGCTCAAACGAGTCGGCATCCACCGTCCACCCCGCCGGACGAATGAGTTCTCGAGCGACGGTTGGCAGGAAGGTAAAAGTCTGGGCAGGCGCCGGATACTGGTCAGTGTTGGTACCTTGCACCGTCACCGTGCCTCCTTTCGCGAGGTTGGTTTCGTACCCTTCCACCGGTTTGCCGTCCACTTTCAAGCGATATGGCCCAAAGCCAGATTCGATTTCCAACTGACCGTTATCCAGGCGCTTGACCGAAACCATCTCCGCCACCGGTGGCGAAACGGCGATTAATAAGCCTCTAGGACGCACCGGCTGCAGATGCAATCGGAATGGCATACGGAACGCCTCCGAGGAGGTGGTCAGTTGGTATTCCGCCATTGGTCCGGGGCCACAACTCGCTCCACCCAACCCCATACTGCCCGCGTCGAGCCGAGCAAATATCCGAGACTCGGGGTTCAACGGCGTTAACCGGGCGGGTTCGCCATTCTGGTGCCGACTCTGATCCACCTTCTCTGGATCATAGTGACTGGCTTGGAACTGGAATGGACGAACATTGTATCGTCCGGTTCCGACCGTAAAGCCATAGCCAGCTGCGTCGGTAAACGCGACGTAGGTCGTGTCGATATGATTCCCATGCTCCTGGGGCCGCAAGGTTTCGCTCCACTGTTTGGTGACGGTAGAGCGCCAGGTACCGAGATCGGTCGATTGATATCGATCCGTGTAGCTCTCGCCCGGGCCGCGACCATACCAAGTTAAATTCTCAAGCGTGGAATTTGGCTGGAAGTCGAACCCAATCCGCGGCAATGGCGGCAAGCTCCCAATCTCCGTGAAGGAAGAGTCGATCACCACTTTGCCGTCCCCGAGGATCGTGTAGTTAGCCGTGAGCCGCACTCCGTTGCCCTTGAAGCCGAGATAGTCGATCACCGCCCGCACTCGATGAGCATGGGCGTCGAGTCGCTCGGATGTCAAAGACTTCAAAAGCGGTCGAATGGTACGCAGGCCAGCTTCTGCGTAAGGCCGCTGAAGCCAGATGTCCGTATCGGTAAACGCCCGAAATACTCCCAGTGACGGACCGTGCGCCCCAAAGAGCTCCCGATTGTCTGCGAAGTAATTCTGCAATTCACCCGTGCTGGTGTTGACATCGATCGAGAAGTTTGGCCCCGAGAACTTCCACCGACCCTGAGATTTCGTCATCGTCAATGGATCGGTCGGTAATTTAGCTTCGGCGGGTGATGCGTCCGTCGCTGCGATCTGTTCCTTTGCGATCAGGTATCCCGCCGGTGCCCACCGCGTCTTCTTCCGCAGCTGAACGGTCAGCATCTTTTCCCCACTAAAGCGGTAATCAAAGATGTTCTCCGGCAATTTCGCAATTCCCTTAGCATCAACCTTCAGCGTGCCCTTACCAATCACCTGACCGTCCCGGGTGGACTTCCAGCCAAAAATGAGGTCCTCGTATCGATAGAAACCGTTGATGATGTCGAAGCGAACGCGGTCGTATCCGACCTTAGAGAAATGCACCGGCTGGTAAACCCGCTGAACCTCTAAGTACTTCGGCGTGATCTGCCGATCTGGCAATACCACGCCCGTCCCCACGAACGGACCGTCGTTCGGATGATCCCCGTAGTCGCCACCGTAAGCATAAAACCAGTTGCGTCCTAGGTGTTTCACTCCTGGCGGAAGCGGCTTGCGCAGCGCTTTATCGTGCCAGTCCCAAATGCAGCCACCCATGTTCAAATCGCTGCTAAAGAACGCATCAACGTACTCCTGCAAGTTACCAACGGAGTTACCCATGGCGTGGGCGTATTCACAGACGAAAAACGGCTTCGTGCGCCGCTGACGACCCTGATCCAGTACGTAGTTGACGTCCGGATACATCACGCTATCCACGTCGGTCACCGAATTGTCGCGCTCGTAATGCACGGGCCGCGAAGGATCCATTTGGTGAACCAGATCACTGGTCGCCTTAAAATTTACGCCCGGCCCCGCCTCGTTCCCCAGCGACCACATAATGATTGAAGGGTGATTACGGTGGCTCGCGACCATTCGGCGGGTCCGATCCAAATGCGCTGCTTGCCACACCGGGTTGTTGCCGAGCGACCGCTCGTAGCTGTAGCCCATGCCGTGCGATTCAATGTTCGCCTCGTCAATCAGATAGAGACCGTACTCGTCGCACAACTCATACCACCGCTCGTCGTTCATGTAGTGCGAGCAACGTACGGCATTGATATTCGCCCGCTTCATCAGCACGATGTCCTGGATCATTTCCGCCCGCGTGACGCTGGCCCCGTTCACCGAACTATGCTCGTGGCGATCAACGCCGAGAATTTTTGTGGGCCGATTATTCACCCGAAACACGCCGGTCTTCCAGTCTAGGCGGCGTAGGCCGATCTTAAATGTTCGGGAATCCCCGTTCGCCGACAACTTCAGGGAATAAAGCGTCGGCGTCTCGGCCGTCCACAACTGCAGTTTGCCGAAGCGAATCGAACCATTGGGGCCGCCACGTAATTCCGCTACAGATCGCCCGACCGGATCTTTCAGCGAGTAGGTGACCTGACTATTTTCGGGTAGCCCGGTCGTTACCCGAATCGTAGCCGCCTTCAGGTCGGCCTCCACGGACGAATCGATGATGACATCCCGAAGCGCTTGAACCGGCTCGTGATAGATCTTTACCGGACGAAAAATGCCCGAGAATCGAAACGTATCCTGATCTTCCAGATACGATCCATCGCTCCAGCGATACACTTCCACTGCCATCTGGTTGGCCCCGGGTCGAACAAATTGAGTGACATCAAACTCGGCTGGACCCTTGCTGTCCTTGCTAAATCCCACTTTTTGACCGTTGACCCAGAGATAGAACGCCGATGCCACGCCGTCAAACCGCACGACGGTTCGCCCCGCTTTCCAGCTGGCCGGAACGGTGAACGATCGTCGGTAAGAGCTGACCGGGTTGTAGCTGTGATCGATGAATGGCGGATTAGTCGGGAACGGGTAGCGAACGTTGGTGTAGATGTTGATCCCGTAGCCGCGCGTCTCGACACAACTTGGCACGTCGATGGTCGGCAAACTGGAATCGTTAAAGTCGGTCCGATAAAAATTGCTCGGCCGCTGCTCCGGCTTTCCTACCCAAGAAAACTTCCAGTTGCCGTCTAGCGAGCGCACCTCCGCCGGGTATGAATCTGTCCGCGGCGGCAGCTTGTTGGTGCCCAGAAGTGCCGGATTCTCCCAATCGAGGGGCGGAGCCGCCTCCGTAGCAGGGGCTACCTGCGCTGCAAAACCGACGGCGAGAAGGGGCCAGAACACGGCGTAGTTTTACCGGACTTCTCGCCCCGCCCGTGCTAGTCCACCGCTTCAAACTGTAGGTCGTACAGCCGTCGGTACTCTCCGTTCAGGGCGATAAGTTGCTCGTGGTTGCCTCGCTCCACAATCTGACCTTCGCGCAGCACCAAAATCTGGTCCGCCCCGATGATCGTACTGAGGCGGTGGGCCACCGCAAACGTCGTTCTCCCCTTCATCAATACCGAGAGTGCCCCCTGTACCAGACGCTCCGACTCGTTATCCAGCGCACTCGTGGCCTCGTCCAGAATCAGAATCCGTGGATCCCGCAAGATAGCCCGCGCAATCGCGATCCGTTGTTTCTCGCCACCGGAAAGCTTGTATCCACGCTCGCCGACGACGGTATCAAATCGGTCCGGCAAGCTGTCGATGTAGCTAAAGATATTTGCCGAACGGGCGGCCGCCTCAATCTGATCATCCGTCGCCTCGGGATTGCCGTAGCGCAGGTTTTCGCGGATCGTGTCGTGAACCAGGTAGGTCTCCTGAGTGACAACTGCCATGATACTGGCGAGGGAATCCAACTTGACGTCTCGCACATCATGCCCATCAATGAGCACCGCGCCACCGTCGACGTCGTAAAGGCGGGGAATCAAGTACGTCATGGACGTCTTGCCGCTGCCCGAGTGACCCACCAACGCAATCAACTCGCCCGGCTTAGCATCCAGACTAATGTTGTCGAGCGTGGGTCGTTCCTGGTCTTCGTCGTATCGGAAGCTGACGTTTCGAAACTCCACTTCACCGCGGGTGGTGGCCGGCGTAAGTGCTTCCGCGTTTGGCTTGTCCTTGATCTCTTGATTCAGGTCCAGATACTCGTAAATTCGCTCAAACAGCGCCATGGAGCTGCGGAGCTCGACCTGCGTATTGAGAAGGGAAGTGATCGGGAAAAACAAGCGGGCCTGCATCGCCGTGAATGCGACAATCGTTCCCAGCGTCAGCCGCGGATCCTTCTGATCAATGATCAACCATCCCGCCAGCCAATAAACCAATACCGGCGTGATGGTGAATACCAGGCCGAACATGTTGAAGAAACCCCGCATGATGGTGCTGAGCGTCACCTGAGTCGCCGTGAGATTCGCGTTTTCCTTGCTAAACCGATCCACCGCCAACTGCCGACGCCCCGTCACCTTGGTCAACAAAATCCCGCTGACGCTTAGAGTCTCGTTCGTGGTCGCCGTCATCTCGGCTAAGTGCTCCTGGGACTTCTTTCGGTATTTATTTCCCCAATCGCCCACCTTGGTCGCGACCATCGCGAAAATCGGCAGCACGCCAATGCTGAGGCAGGTGAGCCGCCAGTCTAGCCAGAACATCGCGACCACCGTCGTAAGCGCCGTGGTCACGTTGCTGAGGATGTTCGCGACCGTATCCGAGACCACGCTTTGAATGCTCGTCACATCGTTCGTAATCCGGCTCTGCAATTCACCCGTTTTGGTGTTCGTGTAGAACCGCAGCGACATGCCTTGCAGGTGCAGAAACAGCTGGTTCCGCAGGTCCTGCATGATTTTCTGCCCCACCAGAACGCTCAGATAGCCGAATCCAATGCTGAGGGCCGTGGAAGAAATCGTCGCCACCAGGGTGAGGAGCGAATCCATCTTCACGACGCCCATGTCGTTCTTCTTCAGCCCGTTATCGACGATGTTACGGAGCAATAGCGGATTCGCGATGCTAATGAGAGCGCTGAGTACCACGAGCAGCGCGATCAGGATGACCTGCGGCAAGTACGGCTTAAAGCTGCTCGAAATGCGGCGGATTGTCGCCTTATCGACCTTCTTGGGAGGCGGGCCACCCCATCCTCCTGCCGCCGCTGCCCCTCGTCCCCCTCGCATACCCATCGGAAAGATCTTACGCGAAGTTGACCGGTACCAGCACCCAAATGGGTGCTTTCAACTGAATTTCTGCATTGCCAGACCGAATCCAGGCGATTGACCGCCCTGCCCCCGCTGGAATCGTGAATACGAGTTCCCGCGAGCCGGCAAACTGTCTTCGGAGCGGTCGTCCATCCACCATCATTCCTACCGAGATTTCCGTCGCGTCGGTCACCGGCAGTTCAATCCGAACCGGAATGGGATCCGTACCGGGTAATTTCTCGCCCACCGTTACCTGCTTCAATTCGCTCGTTTCCGCCAGCCACACGACGTGGCCGTTTTCATAAACGGTCAAATCAAACGGCCGGTCGTGCTGTATCGCGGCCGGAAAATCGCCCGATTTCGGCAATTCGGCCGTCTGTCCGTTTTGCTGCAGCGTCAGTGAAAGCTCTTTCGGCGAGATCCGCACTCCTCGCACTTCAGGAATTACCTGGATAGGATCGCGCGGATACACCCTTGACTCTTGCCGGAACCGCCCGTAAGGCGTCTCCCACGTTGCCGAGAGCCGTAACCCGTAAACGGTCCGCAACCAAATCTGAGAGAATCGCCCGATTTCGGATTCCCCCGGTGCCATCTCCGCGCCCGCTTTGAGCGATGTCAGACCAATCACCGGACGGATCCATCGTAAAATCAAGGTGCATCCTGGCGGAACGCTCGCCGTTATGGTGCGAATACGCTTCTGGAACTCTGCCTGCGATGCCGCAAAAATGGGCGGCAAACTCGGGATCGAGGCTAGCAAGTCTAGCGCCGCATTTCTCCGCTCCGGGCGAAATCTGCCAGAAACGGCCTCGCCCGCCAAGATGACCGACTTGCCAGATTCCACAATCGCCACCGGCCGATTGCCGTCCCCCTGGACCACCAGTCCGCCCGATTCCGTCAAGAACCGATTCTTGAACTGCGCCGTCTCCGAAGCCGGAACCGTTGCGGCCGCGCCGTATGCCGTCGCCAATTCATAAGGATCGGTTGCGTTGGTGGACCAGCGACAATCTGCCTGCCGCAGTCGGTCGCCAATCGCGTCGGGGTCGTTCAGGTCAAGGGGCTGGTTGGCCGCGAAGAGCAAAGCCAATCGCGTGACCAACAGAAGCGCGATCACTGCAACTCATCGGGCCACTTCGGCGCCGATACCGGCAGCGGCCGAAGCGGGTATGGATCAGCTGGTATCAATCGCACCCGTTTAATCACCGGTGGAATTTCGGGTCGATCGTCTTTGCCTACCTTTACCAATGCTATTTTGACGACCGTTTCCGCCCCGCGGATGAGTTGTCCAAAACTCGCATACTTGCCGTCCAAGTGCTTCGTCCCGTCACGGCTCAGGCAAACAAAGATCTGGCAACCATTGGTATTCGGATCGGTTGATCGCGCAATGCTGATGACTCCAAAATCGTGGGGCAGCGGACTGTTTTCCAATGCGTAAGCCCATCCCGGACCACCGCTACCCGTACCCGCTGGGTCTCCACCCTGAATCACAAACCGCGTCCCATCCTTGCGCTTGTAAACCACACGGTGAAAGATCGTGTCCGTATAGAGTTCGTTGCGGGCGTAATCCAGCACGTTGGCCGCCGTGTTCGGCGCGCAGTCGGGTCGCAATGCAAACGTCATGTTGCCCGCCGAAGTTTCCACTTGCAAATACGAATCCGCGTAAGCCCGAATGCCCGAATAGGCCTGGTCTTCATCGGGCTCAAACACCACGGTTTTCCCATCGGCTCCCAGCTTAGAAACAGTAGGACTCAGCATCGGTTGTAATACAATCGGGGCGCCCTGGGGTCGTCCATCGGCATACAACTGGGCATAGGTCACCGTCTTCACCTGCCGGCTCCACAAACCAAGCGTCTGCGCTAAGTCCAGGCGCCCCGCCTTCACCGGTGCCACCGCGATATCCTTGGCCGTAACCGGTTCCAAAAGGTGGATCTCAAGCTTGCCCGATGCCTTCACCACCACCGGCAGCGGCTTATTCACCGCATTGTACAGGTGATCGGGAGTCAATTGAGCGAGGGAAACCGCCGCCCAGAAACTAATCCCCAGCGAAGAAATGATTCTATTCACCAGGCTATTTTGCGCCGAAACTCGCGAATCTTAACAAAATTCGCGGGGAATTTTTCTGCCTTCGCCGTCAAACCAAATGTTTCGTTTTATCCATTGGTTTCTTGTTCCGGCGGTGCCACGCAGAGTGCACTATGAAAAACGCCACCCGTACTGATCTGTTGCAAAACCTAATCGAAGACATCCGGGAAAGTTGGGCTCAACTTTTCCAAGACGAGATTGCTACCATCGAGGGGAAGTCTGAACTGAGCCGCGAAACCTGGCAATCGCGGTTCCGTCGGCTATTACGTCGGTAATAAATAGTCGGGACGGTTACCGTCCCGACTATTTATTACAGCACCCTTAAACCGTACGACGCTCGCTCACCGTGAGCAAGCCAGTTACCACCGTCAGGGCTACGAACACGAAGAACAGGATCTGTGCCAAGCTCGCCGCAATTCCCACGAGTGCCGTAAATCCCAGCACGCCCGTGAACAAGGCGACGACGAGAAAGATGGCTGCGAATTTTAACATCTGGTTGTCCTTTTTCTCGGGGAGTTTCTCCTCGGTGATAGTAGGACCGCACTCAGATTCGTCCAGTTCGCACCGTCCGCAATAGTCCCAGATACCCTATCCGCGTACAGGGTTCCGACACGATTTTAGGCGGTTGGACTCAAATCTCTGCTCTTCGGCGCATCTGCCGGATACGGTCCCGTTTCTGCCACCAGAACGCTACCAACTCCGCCACGCACGTTAAAATGAGCAGTCACGCGCATCCACCGCGGCGAGCACGACGCTGCCAATTCATCCAGTAAGCGATTCGTCACCGCTTCGTAGTAGATCCCTTCGTTGCGAAAGCTGTAGTAGTACAGTTTCAGCGATTTTAGCTCAATGCAAGTCTCGTCCGCAATGTATTCCAGATCGATCGTGGCAAAGTCCGGCTGACCGGTTTTCGGGCACACGCTGGTGAACTCCGGGCAAGTGTGCCGGATAACGTAGGGACGGTGCGGAGCGGGGTTAGGGAAGGTTTCTAGATTCGCCATTCGATGATGGAGAGTTTACTTGGCGATGGCTCACCCGTTTGGAATGGTGAAGATCATGGAAGCCCCTTGCTGCGGCGGACTCTCTGCCCATATCTTGCCGCCTTGCGCCTGAATCGCCAATCGGCAAAAAGTCAGTCCTAGCCCGGTGCCGCCTTTGGTCCCCTTCACCTGTCCAAAAGGCTCAAAAATTGAATCGAGGTACTCCGCCGGGATGCCGGGCCCCTGGTCTTTAACCGTAATCCGAACATCCTTTCCGGCAGCTTCTGATTTAATCAGCACCCGCGACCCCGTCGGACTGTACTTCAGTGCGTTACTCACCAGATTTACGACCACGCGCGAGGTTAAGTCCGGGTCTAGGTTCGCCCTTTCGACCGCCAATTCCATATCCACCGTCACCTCGGCCCCTTGCGCCCACAGTGCCACCTGACGGATACATTCGGTAAATAGTTCTCGCAGTTCGGTCGGCTGCATGTGCACCTCCATGCTTCCAATTTCAAGCTTGCTGACGTCTAAAATTGAGTTCACCAGCGTCAACGCTCGCTGATTGCTCACCAGGGCTAGGTCGACCATTTCCTGCTGAATGTCGTCCATGTTGTCCGTAATGCTGGCCAAAGTTTGCAGCCCGGTGATGCTACTTGCGATCGGTGAACGCAGGTCGTGGACAATAAACTCCGTTAGCTGGCGACGCTGCGCTTGCGCGGCTCGCAATTGACTCATCGCTCGCACAATCAGAACGAAAATCAGGAAGTGCATTACCAGCGGAATCCACTGGCCCGGCAGTACCTCCCGTCCGGGACGCGACAATACCAGGGTCACTTCCGCGGCGATCGCCGCGTAAACCGCAATCACATACCCCTCGACCGCTCCGCCGTACCAGCTGGCAAGCAAAATGGGCATTAGGTACAGCAACAAGACATCAAACTCAGTCTTGACGTCTAGCGCCGATACCAAAAGGCAAACCACCAGCGACAAAAGCAGAACCGCATTGCGGGGCATGCCCAATAATCGGGCGTCAAGGCCGGCAAGAGTCTTCTTTAGCATTCGGGGCGAATCAGGAGTATATCAGTCGCGCCGGTTGCGGACGAAACAAAGGTTTTTGCCAACCGGGGACCTAAATACGACGTTTCGGCGAGCATGTTTCGGTCGCTACGCCCCCATATTTTCTAGAAAGCCCATACCGCCTTCAGGCTAACGCGGCTGACGGTCTCTTCCGCGTTCGGATCACCGAGAATGACGAAGTATTCCGTTCCCTTATTTCCGCTCTGACGGAAGGCGAGGTAGGCGTTCGTATGGCCGTTTCGACTGACAAACCGACCGTTAATCGATTGCGTCGCCGTCATTTCATATCCCAGGGTCGCCACGGTCAACCGATCAGCCCCTTGAAAATGATTCACAGATTGGCTTAGTCCCAAATCGACTCCCTTAAAAAGTCGCCGGCTAAGGCCAAAGGAGAGGTACTCCGATTCAATTCCGCCTCGAATACCCTTCTCGTAGCTCACCGAGAAGTTTCGGTAACGGTTGCTCTCGTTAAAATTCGCGTTTACCGACCACACGTTATCAGGCTCACCGTAGAAGGATGTTTCATCGTGAGCAAATCCTACGCGCATGTCGTTACGCAGTCCAATTCGACCGCTGAAGTTGTATCCCTTCTCCTGGACGTCATTGCCGTAGGTGAAATATTCTGACCAACCGCCATCCAAGCCAACGCTCCGAATGGGACCGTTACGCATCTCTTTGTTAATGCTGGTGTAGGTGTAGTAGCCCTTACGATCGGTCCAGGGGATGAATCCCAGCGCCGGGGCGAAATCGGGCTTAACCGCCTCGTACCGAATCGTGGTGAATATATGCGGAGCGCCGTAGTTAAGACCGCCTTCGAAAAGGCTGGAGAATGCCGCACTATTTTGCCGAGACGCGGCTAAGTACGCCGAACCACTCAGGTTGCCGTTCACAAGACTCGCGCTAGCCCCAACCGTCTGGTCCTGAAATCCATCATCCTGGGTCGCCGAAGCAAAGCCCTCCACCCGGCCCGCCGTGCCGAAATCCCGACGCACTTTCATGACGCCCACGGACTGGGCGTTGCGGTCATACGTTGCCAAGCCGCCAAATGACCAATCCTTGTTCAACTGTCCGTATGCCTTCGCCCCTTCATCGAAGGTCGCGATTCGCTGGGAATAAAAGAGTTGACCAAATCCAAACCGCGATCCCAAACCAAAGAATCCACTGCCTTCGGTAAAGAAGGGGCGGACATCGCTCAAAAATCTTTCCGTCCGGGTGAATTCAATCCCCGCGATCTGGCCCTCGATATTGCGGAAGTCTGGATTGTATGAAACCAATCCCGTAACCGTCTCTGAGAATCGGTATCGCGCGTCAAGTCCCGCTCGCACGCCACTGTCCGATCGATCGTATTCAGGAGCCGCATAAGCCAAAAAGCTCCAGGGGTGATCAATTCCTACCGAAGGTGGGGTTACGTCCAGCCATTCCGCCCGTTGCTCCGGTCGCTGCGATTGGCCGAGTGAGGCAAACTCCGATGCAATTCGCAACCCGGACTGGTACCGAACCAGGTTAAAGTCCATCTTCAGCGATTTGCCGGGTGGATAGTTCAGAACTTTCCACGGGATGCGCGCTTCCATGGTCCAGCCGTCAGCAACCCGCGTCACCTTCGCCGTCCATTCGCCCCGCCACTCGCGCTTGTTCGTTCGACCGCCGCTGATGTCTTCACTCGTCGTGCCCAGGGCATTCACCCGAAACGACGACGTGCCGTTGTAGGTGCGCGTGTGGAACGGATTAATGTCCAGAATCACGTGGTCATCATTGGTGAAACTGGCGCCGGGTTGGATTTCACGCGCCGCGATCCGTTCGGGGTGACTTTCGTGAACATGCATAGCCCAGTAAATCGCTTGATCGTCGTAACCCAGCCATCCGGTGGTCTTCTCTTCAGCCGGACGAGTTGTCAGTCGATCCGTAAATCCTTCAAATTGGCTTGCCGAATCCCATTCTCCCGGGGCTAAAACACCATCGATCACGGGAGGTTTCGTCAACTTTGCGCTGGGAATCCGGGGATATTGCTGAGAAACCGCGAAACCAGGGATGCAAAGCAAAAGCAGAATATAAGAATTACGTAAGGGAAGTATCAAGGGCGCCTAATCCTACTCACTCTTGTCCCCTATTCGTTCCCAAATTTGGCTTCGAAACTCCGCTTTCGATCAGATATCTGTCCGGTAATCTTCGTGGCGTGAAAGTTGGGTCAAAGGTGGTCTATCGGATCGCCGTCAGTTTATTTGATCTGATCTTC